>PWNM01000337.1 GCA_003557825.1 Candidatus Hydrogenedentota bacterium
GTTTCCCCGTGCCCCACGCCTCATTCTTGCTCACGCCGATACCATTTCCTACCCACAGATTCTGCGGAGGAGCCCAAATACTTTTCTTCGGCACAGGGGCTGCTCGCACCGTTTCGATAAAGGCGCGAGTCTGCAAGGAGGCACGGTCGGCTGTGTACAACTTATCCAATGCGCGTCCGAAACGATCATCTGTCAGACGTGCTTTCGGTCTGCCCCGGCTCCCCGGCGATCGCACGTCCATCGTCTCTGCCCAATCCGCTAATTCATAGAGCGGATCCCTCGCCATCGCCATATTCGTCACCAGCAAGACCAGCACATCCGCGGAACTGATTTGCTCACGCCCGGAAAGATTCAGTTCGTCGGCCAACACCTCGCGCAGGCGAAGCTGCCGGATGATATGTTCGATCAGGGGCAGCCCGCCCACCTCACAACGCCGAAGTTTTTTCTCTTGGGGAATTGACATCTTGATATTGAGTATATATATTCAAATCAAGATGTCAAGCGCACAAATCAAAAAAAAGATCCGTCGATTGAGGGAACGGCAAAACGCTTTGCTCGATCAAATGGAGAAGAGCCCGCCAATGATCCGCGGATCGTTTACCCGCGTATCCACTCGATGCGGGAAATCCAACTGCTGGTGTGCAACCGCCGACAAAGGGCATTCGCACGCGCGATTGACTTGGAGCGATAACGGCAAGGCGACGACACGAAGAGTGCCGGCCGACGAGGAACAACGGGTTAAAGAATTGACCGCAAACTACAGGGAATTCCGGCGGCGGAAACGTGAATTGATCCGTCTGCACGGAAAAATTCAAGAGGCCCTTACCCTTTGGGAAGCTTCTCTTGTCGAGACCACGCGGTGGTCGCTCAGCTTCCTCAAGTTCCGGTCAAAAATGTCTACCTTCGCCGCATCAAGGATACGAAAAATGCAATCCAAACAAAAAGGAAGGTTATCGTAACTCGTTTATTTTAAATGAATAACAACGCGAATAATCGACGAAAAAACCCCTCTGCGAACTGCGGAATGTGAGTCTAAGGATGCAAAACAGGCCCATCCGCTTACGTAACTCGTTGATGCTCTAGAGAAACCTGTGGTCCGACCCCGGGTTAGGACAGGGGAGGGGGGGGGATTCGATGGAGCACACAGGCGGATTATGGAATAACCAGACGGGTGTTACCGTCCGGAGCGGCATGCGTTGGATAAGCGTGCCGGTGGCGGTCTTCTGTTGAGCGCTGGGGCCATTTTCACTGCTGCAGGATCCCGGCATCCGTTGCGATTTCCTCGAACGGTTGACTCGCTTGATTCAGACCGTTTCCAACCCTTGGAACCCCAAAGCCACCCACTTTCCAACCCTTGGAAAATCCCCCTCCCATTCGTGTTCATTCGTGGTTCCTCTTCTCTTCCTCTTCTCTTCTTCTTCCATCTGTGTCCATCTGTGGTTCCTCTCGCCGCGCGCGTCAAAACATACATTGATATTATGCCGCGAAAACACCTCAGGGGCAACCGTTATGCCCGGCCGACGCAGAAGGCGGGCAACCGTTGGAGCCGACGATAGCATGCGAATCAGAGTGGCTGCCTCGCCTTAAGGGCCATTGTGGCTCCGGCTATGTTTTATTGTTTATGAACCGCCTTGCGCTCGCCAGGATTCACGGATGAAGTTGTGGCCCCCTTCAAACACGGCTTCAGGCGCATCGAACTCGCGCCACACGCGCGTGGCCGCCGCCAGACCGGGCAAGGCGCGGCGAAAAGCCTCGATGGTGAGCCAGCCGTCGTAACCGGCTTCGACCAGCGTAGAGAATATTTCGGCCCAGGGCGTATGTCCCGAGCCCGGCGCGCCCCGGTCGTTCTCCGATATGTGCACGTGCCGGATGACGTCCATGTTGCGCCGCAATGCGCCCACGATATCCTTTTCCTCGATATTCGCATGGAAGGGATCGAACATGGCTTGAAAATAGGGGTGATCCACCTGGCGCACATGGTCCGCCGCTTGATCGAGCGTGTTCAGAAAGTAGCACTCGAAGCGGTTGAGCGGTTCGACAGCCATCGTGACGCCCGCCTGCTGCGCGCCGTGTTCGGCCGCGTTGCGGTGTACCTCGGCGGCCCATTTACGTTCATCCTCCGTGGGCGGCTCGCCAGTGAACTCGCCTAACGGCTGGTAGAAGGGCCCCACAAGCGTATCCGCGCCGAGCGCGTGGCAAGCGTCAATGGCCCACTTTAGGTGGTCCAAGCCGCGCTGCCTGCTTGATTTGTCCGTACTGATGGGACTGCAGTCCGCGCCGGGGATCACGGTTACCGCGCTGGCGGCCATGCCCATATCCTTGAGCGCTTGGCCCATGTGCTGGTAGTGCGAGACCTCGCCGCCGAACAGTGGAAACTCGACGCCATCGTAGCCGATAGTCTTCATCTGTTCGATGACGGGCAGGTGTTTGTCCGTCACCACATCGGTCCAAAACAGCAGGTTGATGCCTACTTTCATGATATAACCCCTTTCTCGATAGTGTGAGCGTGTGAGTGAAAGCCTTGTTCGCCAGGGACACCGGGCACCTTACGCGTTGTCAGTCAGCTCCGGAATTTCCTTCCCGTTAAACTTTCCGGGCACTCTATAGCACTCGAGGCGAGAGGTCAAGCCCTAAATTGATCTTTTTTCACCCCCCCCGAATCCTAGCCAAATACATTTGAAATTAATTGGTGGCAACAGGCGTTTGTGAATGTCTCGACGTTCTGGGTGGTACAAGTGTTCAGTGTTCAGTGTTCAGGAAAAATGTCGCGATGTCCTGA
>PWNM01000377.1 GCA_003557825.1 Candidatus Hydrogenedentota bacterium
AGAAAAAAAGACAAAAATTGAAACAACAAATTATAAGGACATGGGGCTATGCGACAGCAGGAATGATGAAGTGTCTAAACAATACAGATTCTTGGAGAAATTAGCAGAAGGCAATGGTTCTATAACATTTGAAGATTATCAGCGCATAGAAGGTGCTAAAACCTTTCTCGTATTTAAGAAACAAAAGCAGAAGCTTAAAAAGTCACTTCAGGACTTTTTTGAAAAAGGGGACGATCCTTTCTACGATTATAATGGAAATGAGGGGTACAGCTTAAGATGTAAGATTGAAGCAAATTAGTACTCAACACCCCCCCGATGATATTCATGTTTAAACTTGCTGACCGCTAATCTTAGACACCTCTCTAAAACAGCGAGCCAAACTCACCCCGCGGTACCTCACACAGCCGTCTCTCTCACCTGAGTTTTCTATAATTATTCTTCACGTTCATTCCTTGTGTAGCAAAATCTCTCCATTTGCCACCTCCAGATAAAACCCCAATAACTATCAACAGGGGATGCGTTCTATCTTCGGTGAAAATTCACCCGATTTGTTAAATGAAATTTGAGAAATTTTTATTTTAAACCACTCTTATTTTGTTCTTTTTTTGTTCTTCCTTACCCAACCCACCTTTTCGCCGTGAATATTCACATAAAGATAGGTAGAGGGTCAGTTGCAAAAGCAACCGCTTAGGTAATTGGAAGTTAAGGAAAAGAGTCTCCTGGACGCAGTAACAACCGAACAGGCGAAAAAAAGACATACAGACAGTCCTATAACAACCCAACTAGAGAGGGGTGATAAAGGACAAAACATATAGGAGATAACAAAATGGAAAAAGAAGAAGAGATAAATCAAGATAGGGGAATGCAAAATGACCCTTCCAATGGCCTGTTACAGGCTGCTCTACGATACCTGGAACAAGGATTCTCTGTCATACCGCTACATGATGTGAAAAACAATTGCTGTTCCTGTAATGAAGGTGCAGATTGTCAATCTCCAGGGAAACACGTACGAATCTCGTGGAAAAAATATCAAGAGGAAGCAGCGACCAAAGAGGAAGTTCTAGGTTGGTGGGGTAAATGGCCGGAAGCCAACGTGGGTATTGTGACAGGAAAAGTTAGCAACATAGTAGTGATAGATGTTGACGGAAAGGAAGGGTTAAACAATTTTGATTCCATAAGAAGAGGCTTGGCTGAAGGTGAACCCTTAACCAGCAGAACCGGAGGTGGGGGGTGGCATTTCTTCTACAGGCATCCAGGCGGGGATTACAAAAACACTGCAGGCAAGATTTGTGAAAAAGTAGACTTTCGTGGCGATGGTGGATTAGTTGTGGCTCCGCCAAGCAGGCACATAAGCGGGGGCAAATATAGTTGGATAAAAGACAGGGGGATAGAGGAGGTATCTCTTAAAAAACCACCTATGTGGTTAGTTGATTGTATTACAAAAGGCCACGATGACAAAAATAATGAAAATCAGACACGAGAAGCAGAGTTTAAACAAAACATACCAGAGGGCCAGCGAAACACAACCCTTGCTCGTATTGCCGGCTCACTGTTGTCAGGAAAAAAATTGTCGCGTGAAGTTGTATCGGGATATCTGCAGACTCACAACAGAAAGTATTGCACCCCACCGTTACCAGAAAGCGAAGTAGAGAATCTAGTAGATAGTATTGCCAAAGCAGAGGACCGTAAACAACAAAATTGTTCCGATGAGGTTTCAGACGAAGAGAGAAAATTGCTCGCAGACTGTACCGAAGCGGGCAATGCAGAATTGGTGGCTTATAAGATTGGCGATCGGATACGTTTTGACCACGCGAGAAACAGGTGGCTTATATGGGAGAGACATTGGTGGACAACAGATCCGGACGGTGTTTTAAAACGAGAGGTAATATTGATCGGCCGCGAAAGAGCCGAATGTGCTTTCCGTGTATTTAATGATAACAGCAAAGCAAAACAAGTGTTTGCATGGGCGTTATCCTCAAGACAAGACCGCCGCATTACGGCCACTTTGAATCTTGTCAAAATAACTAAACCCATTGCTGACAAAGGTGACGGGTGGGACGCGAAACTCAACAGAGTTGGAGTGGCGAACGGAGTAGTAAACCTTAAAACCGGTGAGCTGGAGAAAGGAGAAAAAGAGGATCGTATTACTCGCCATATAGATTGTGAATATATCACGGATGCAGAATGTCCCAGGTGGGAAAAATTCCTCCAGGAGGTTTTCAAAGAAGATAATGAGCTGATAGAACACATCCATCGCGCCATAGGCTACAGTCTAACGGGGGAGATGTCGGAGCAGTGTTTTTGGTTGCTCCATGGCAATGGGTCTAATGGAAAATCACTCTTCCTTACGACTTTGCTCCGCATACTCAAGCCATATTCCTTTAATGCAGGAGCTACTACTTTCATGCAACAGGGTAAACCTATGCCAGGGGGGCATTCGGATGACTTGTCTCGTTTAGAGGGGCACCGCTTTGTAACAGCATTTGAGATAGCCGAGAAGACAAAACTGAACGAACAAAGGCTGAAAAGCATAGTAGGCGCAGACCCCCAGTCTGCACGTGCAATTTTTCAAAGGACACGCGAATTCATACCCGAAAGTAAGATATGGCTTGCCGTGAATCACTTACCGCGCGTAGAAGATGACAGCCTGGGGTTCTGGCGAAAGGCCCGTGTCGTACCGTTTGACCGTACTTTTAGGCACGAGGCGGATCTTAAGAAAGGTGAGCTTTTGAAGGAAGATGAGCTTTGGGTAGATGAGAAAATAGAAGAAACTCTTA
>PWNM01000371.1 GCA_003557825.1 Candidatus Hydrogenedentota bacterium
ATCAATAGAAATTGCAAAAATTAAGCCGGTTCTTCTTGACGATCTGCTGGCCGAAAAAATGCGGGCCAAAAGGTTTGCTTTTTTGGCCCAGGGGGGTTACGATGTGTATTCCGCTCCCTAACCATGCCAAGTCCAATGAAAATCAACTTTGTTTGCAGCTGTTTTATGACCGCCTGTTCTTAAACGAAACAGGGCTTTTTACAGCGCATCAGGGTGTCAGGGAGGACAATTCTGTTCTATTCCTGTGCCGGCCTCTGCGTGCGGAAAAAGTGTGCCTGCTCCCCGTGCCATTACCGGCAACCCCTTCGCTCCACAGCCGTTACCCTGCTTCATTGCTGCTGTGGGTTGCTCCACTGCCTTGCCGTCATCTATGCTGCCTTGCCGTCTATAGGCTTGGCAGAACATACCCCTTGCAGGAAAACGCCACTGGTCTTCCAAGTTCCTGCCCTATCCTTTTGCTCCCATGCCGCGGTCTCAGACCCTGCCAGGTTTCCGCCTTCTTGTCCCTTAGAAGAGACAGAACTTCCGCCGTGTGTCATATCAACCCTGTGTGTTACGGATTGCCCCCGAACACATCTCCCCCTTGAAAATGCTCCCCCGAAACATTATTAGTAAATTACGTTGGTTGCTCCACTCCGCATTTGGTCTCTTCTTCTTTGTGATATTTGATGTATTTTTGCACAACATCGCTTGTTGCTTTATCCCCTACCGTCTTTACAAAGTAATGGATTTTGAATTTCACAGGGCTGAATTCGAAAAAGCGCTCATGGAGGCGATAGATTGAAAAAAATACCCGTAAACAGGGAAATCATCATTAGCCGGAAGAGGTCAGTTATCATTATCGCGTTCAGGAAGCGAGCGGTAGCAGCATAATCATCGGAGGCTAACATGGATTCCGCGGAAAGGGTGCTTGCCACTTTCAAGAAACTGCCAGTCGACCGGGTCGCGGTCAACCACTGCTCGTTCTCATCCCGCGCCGCATCGCACGTACTAGGGAAAGAGGCCTTCGTCGGGGGAGGAATCCAGCGGCGGCGTGAGGCAAAAGCCCATTATGAGGGATGGCACGATGAATTCCTCGAAAGATCCTACCAGGATGCGATTCTTCTGGCAAAATTCACAAACCAGGATATCTGGAGGACGGAGTACTGGCGGCTGGACATAGCCCCAACAAAGAAAGTGGACGAGCATACCTATCTTTTTGGATCCTTAATGATGTGTTTTCGTGAATCTTGTCAGAACTTTGAATCTTGTCAGTAATGGCTACCAATCCAGCATATACACATAACTTTCTGTACGAACTAAACCTATTAATGTCTCCAATTTTAGAAGCAAGCAGCAGAGTTGAGTACCAAAATATCCCGGGGATAATCATCAGTAACCTTGCATCTTCATTCTCTTCCTTTACGCAAGCCCTTATTTTTTTCTTAACAAAAGCTATCTGCTGCTTTACTTCTTCAATCAAATAAATATACCCGGCAATCTCTTCTCGATATACTTTCGGTAACTTCAATTCTTTTAGGAATTTTAGACCGGCTCCTACAAAACAATCGGTAAAGTTCTGACGTTTACCCAGCTTTGCCAGCACCGAATGGACCCTGTTCTTCAAGGATGTTCTTATTCTCCCCAGATATATTCTAAACTCCGCTTGCTCAGGATATTTCCCGCATTATCCATTGCAGTGACTTGTGAAAAATCTTTGTGCAAATCTACGCCTATATGATATACTCCCATTGAGCTGCCTCCTTTTTAACCAAGACCTTATTGTCTTGGGGCCAAGCTGATTATAGCATAATCAGCCAACGAGGTAGCTCTTTCATATCATTTCCAGAATTGATTCCCCATCTCCCGTATGTCGCCGAGCTTTATTTGCCATTCTCTCAGCCTGAGCTTCAGATTTTCCCTGACATTGGCAATCTCGGGAGCATCCGACAGATCGTTGGTTTCCCACGGATCATCGTGAAGGTCAAAAATCTGGGTGGTTCGCCTGCCGTTCACCGCATATTCAATCATCTTGTATTTCTCTACCCGTACCGCCCGCTGGAAGCCCATATAAGCAAAGTGCAGAGAATCACGGATTTCAGCCGACGGTTCCCTCATGCAAGGCACCAGCGAACATCCCTCTACCGTTTCAGGCGCTTGAAACCCCGCTAGGTCGCAGAGGGTCGGGAATATATCAATTAAATAACAGAATGTGCCTGTTTTCCGGTTTTTAGGCACTCCGGGCCCGGCGAAGATTAGCGGAACCCGGACACTGTGTTCATACAGATTTTGCTTTCCCATCAATCCGTGCTGACCCACCGCGAGGCCATTATCGCTGGAAAAAACTATAACGGTATCTTCGGCCTGACCGGTTTCCTCCAAAACATTCATAAGAAGGCCTACCTGCTCATCTATAAAGGCAATGAGCGCGTAGTAATCCGCTATGTGCCGGCGCACGGCATCCGGGCAACGGGGAAACCCCTCCAGTAATTCGTCCCTGCCCAGCAAATCACCGTTATCAAAAGGATGCCGGGTTCTAAAATTTGGAGGCAGGGAAACTTTTCCCGGGCTGTATCTACCAAGGAATCTCGAGGGATACTGTCGGGGGTCATGCGGGGCAAGATGCGCCAGATACAGGAAAAAAGGTGTCCCCTCCCTGTAATCACGCGAGTTCCTGTGTTGCCTTATAAAATCAGCCGCCGCGGCGCTGAAAACTTGAACAGAGTGGCGTCCTTTATCTTTGTTTTTCTCAAACGGAACTTGAAACGGTTCAACGGAAGGGTCGTTATATCCGCCC
>PWNM01000093.1 GCA_003557825.1 Candidatus Hydrogenedentota bacterium
ACCATGCCCCTTAGCATCGCCCTAACATGCGCTCTGGCCGCCATTTGCGGTGGAACAGACACACAAACCGAGGGGGAATCCCCTTTTCGAGATATCCACGTCGAAGACGGCGTGTTTCGTTATGATGACGGAACCGAAGTGGCCCTGTTCGGCACGAATTACTATCCCATGGCCTGGTACCAGTTCACGAACATGAAGACCACAGGAGCCGACTTCCGACGCGAGATTGCCCGCGATCTCGAAGACATGAAATCCATGGGCGTCGAGGTGGTGCGGGTGCATTTTTTTGATCGGCAACATACAAATCGCCAGGGCGACCTTATCGAGAACGAGGCGCTTACCATATTCGACATCTTCGTTGATGAGCTTGATCGGCAAGGGCTCTACTTTTACCTTACGCCGCTGACATGGTGGTCCTCGCCCATCGCCCTTGACGACGCCATCGCCGCCAACACCTCGAAGATGGGCATGATGTATGTCGAGGAAGCCGTGGCCGCTTCCGAGACCTATCTGGCCCAGTTGCTTACCCGTCGGAACCCGTTCACCGGCCGTCGTCTGGTGGATGAACCGGCCCTTGCGGTCATCGAAATCTTCAATGAACCCTGGTACTGGCCCTACGAAGCAGTGAGCGATCCCGAGTTCGAACCGGGCTTCCTCGCCGACCAAACCACGCCCGAGGTTTTCGAACGCGATCTGGCTTACTGGATTGAGTTGTGGGAGACCTATTGCCGCGAGAAAGGTATCGAACCGAACCGCGATGTCTATGCCGATTTCCAATACGAACACATGACGCGGTACCTCGATCAGATGATTACGGCCATACGCGATGCCGGCGCGACCCAGCCCATCGCATCGGCTCTATTCGAGACCTATCGGAATCCCGGCATCCTGCGCGCCATTGCCAAAAGCGATGTCGAGGCCGTGTCGGACGGATGGTATATTGGCGGCTTTGATACGCTGCATGAAGGGGTCAACCTGCTCGAAGATCCCATGGCCGAGTCCTACCAGCTTCCGGATAGCGTGGCGGACAAAGCGCGCATCGTTTACGAATGGGATGTGTGCCGAACCTATAACACCGTGGGCATGTACCCGGCTTTGGCGCGTCGTTGGCGAAGCATGGGCGCCCAGATCGTGTGCCACTTCCAGTACGACGCCGCAGCTACGGCCCCATTTAATACCGATTGGGGCGTCCACTATCTGAACTACGAAGCAACCCCCGCCAAGGCAGCCGCGTTTCTCGCAGCATCGCGAGCCTTCGCCGCCATACCGCGGGGCGAACAATACCCGACCGAGCCCGATAATGTCGTGTTTCATCATACGGCCATCTCATTCGAACACAATCAGGTGCTCCACATAACGGAGGACACGGTCATTCACGCCCATCCCATGGGCGACTGGGCGCCCCTCGACCTGCCCGAATCGCCGCGACACATCACCGGCCGAGGCGATTCGCCCTATGTCGAATACACCGGCTCGGGTCTCTATCACCTCGACCGCATCGAACCGGAGTTGATGCGACTGCGCACGACTCGAAATGCTGAGCCTACCGGTCCCATCGACAACGCGTTTTTCGATCACACGGGCATTGGCCTCCTCCGCGTTGAATTCAACATTACACCGGAGCGCTTCCGTTTGCTTTTGCCCGGCTGGGAGCATTTCACCTGTACCACATTGAACGGCATACCGGTCCCGGTTAAGGATGGCGCATTCGAGGTGATCCCCGGCGAGACCTATCTGCTCCATGCCGAATAAGGTCGTTTCGCCACTGCGGGATTGGCCATTGTCAACGGGATGGTGTATTCTGTTTCCCTACATGGAATGGACTACCTATCGATCAAAAGGAAACCGGAATGGACTGTTTGCACGGGATCATTGCCAATCTCTTTACCACATTCAATGAAGACGGCTCGCTAGATGATACCGGGCAATGCAATTTCATCGACGCGCTCTTGGCGACAGGGTGCGTCGATACCTATTTTGTCCGTTCCGGCATGGGGCAGATGTATGCCCTCCGGTTGGATGAAGTCAAACAGATCATCCGGACAGCCTGTACCCATTTGGACGGCAAGGCCCCCGTATTGGCAGGTACGTCAGGCATCTGGAATCGGGACCGCAGCAACCTGCCCGACCGCGCCACCTACACCCGCGAGGCCATCGAACTGAGCCAGTATGCCGCAGAACAAGGCGCGACCGCCGTCGTGTTGACCATACCCGAAGGATTGACCCCAACGGAAACCGAGACGCCCTTCGACGTGACTCGCCGTTATCTGGAATCCGTGTGCGCCGCCATCCATATCCCCATCGTGCTGTATCAGCCTCCCGGAACGGACCCGGACTATCAGGTCACCGCCGAGACAATCGAAGAGATATCCGAGTTTCCAAATGTAAAGGGCATCAAGGTTTCGACGACAGACGGACGCTACATCCTCGACATCTGCTGGGCGACGCGCAACAAGGACTTTTGTTTTATTGTCGGCGATGAAGGAGCCTATTACCCCGGCCTGTGTTGCGGCGCGACGGCCATCATCGGCCAAGGGGCATGCATGTATCCGGCCATCTTACAGGCAGTTCGCAAACGGTTCGCTGCCGGCGACTACGAAGGGGCCATCGATGCCCAGCGCTCGGTCAATATATTGCGCGAAACCCGACGCTGCTCGAACCCGGTAGCGTTTACAAAGCGTTACTTCGCCGAACAAGGTTATGCTATGACGACCGTCAGACGCTCGGAAGGCCCCGGTTCGGAATATGTCCCGACGATTCCATCGCTGGATTCCACCACCTATGAATCGTATAAGCAGTTATTGGAGTCGGAACTGGCACGATATGTTTCCCAGTAACCCAACCCGATTATCACACAGGAAATGCCAATGACCCCCCTTGCCCTCTGTCTTGCCCTTATGACCACGTCGTTGTTTCCAACGCCCCAATCGGTGTCCCTGGAAGAAGACACCTTCTTCCAGCTTGTACCCGGTACGCCGCTGGTCCTATCCGATGACAGCACCGCCGAAGAACTGGAAACCTTTCGCGAGCTTGCCGCCGATTTCCCCGTGCGCATCGATGTACTTTCTGAATCCGAATATGTGACGGACGAACCGGCCATCTTTGTGGGAGAACCGGACCGGCACAATCTCCTGGATTCGCGCCGCATGCGCCGGTGGATCTCCGCCATGCGCGCCCCCGGTCCCCAGGGATACCGGTTGACCATCTCCCCACAGGCAGCCGTGGTCGCCGGAGCCGATCCGGCGGGGACGTTCTATGGTATGTTGCGATTGATGCAATTGATAGACGGCAGTCGCATCCGCTGCGGCGAAATCCGTGACGAACCGGATAGCCGATTCCGAGGCGTTTACCTTGAAGAACGCCCCACGCCGGAGCTGCTCCGCAGCTTGGCCGAGATGCATGTCAATCTGGTGATCATCGCCCATCCAGACCTATACCGGCTTAACGGTACGACCACGGCTGCCTGGCGCAACGCCTTTCAGACCGCCCGACGCTATCACATCGAGGCCGTTCCCGTCTTTAGTCTTCAGGAAGGAGCCGAGACGTTGTTCGAATTCGCTCCCTGGATCGCCGCCGCAAGGCCCAACTCCGAAACGATCCCCTTGCGCGAGGAATGGCAGCCCCTGGAACACCCCCACATCATCGACACGGAAACCACGCCCCTCCGAGTTTTGGCGAACGACACCGCGTTACAAGAAGGATTCGACTATGCCCTGGATCGGGGCGACCTCGAGTCGCCGTTCGATGGCGAGGCGCGGCCGACGCGGATTCGGTGGCAATCGGGAAGCGCCGTTTCCCGGGGCTCCGAGGTCGAGGTCCACTACATGTATGTGCCAGAGGGGACAATGTCGTTTTGCTTCGATACCGCCGATGCCCGGGAGGTGCTACAGGAATCTTTCAGCCATATCCTTGACGTACTTGAACCGCGGTGGATTCATCTGGGACGCGGACCGGCGCTGACGCCCCCTGCCGACATCCGCTCCCGGCTGAGCGCCCGCCGGCCAGATGAAGTATTCCGTGAATATCATCGACTCCTGGGAGATTGGGCCTCTGACCAAGGCTGGTCGCCCCGCTGGATGTACTGGGGCGCACTCATGGATACCTTACGCGCCCAAACGCCCGGCGGCTCGCGGGGAGCGGCGGCGCTGTTGCCACGGCAAGCGTTGCTGGTTTGGCAGAGCGAAACCAACACGCGCCGGTGGTCCCACAACCTCGATTGGGCCCGAGATGCAGGTATTGCGGCTATGCCTGCGCCTGCAGGAGACCGGCTCACCGCCTATGAGGCGGTACGCTTCCTTGCCGGCGAATCCGATCTACGGCCCGGCGTGGTGGTCATGAATGCAGACGACACCTCATCGGTACGCCTCGCCCTCGACAAGGCATGGAGCCATGGAACGCCGACCTTGCCTTGGCCCGAAGGCCTAAACAATGTGTTCCGAACCAACCTATGGGATCCGGGCTTCGAGGAGATCCTGGATGCCCTGGTTCAACACGCCAACCGCCAGGCCCTGCGCAACGTGGCGCCGGAAGATGCCCGGCGGGACATCCAGTCGGCCATCCGTAACGTACAATCCCGGGTAGACCGTTCCGAGGCCGACTTCGCCCTCGGGCTCTACTCGAACATTACCCAGTGGCAGGAGCTTGAGGCCGCTTTCACGCAGGAGCAAAGCCAAACCTTGCTTACGCGCTTGCTCCGGGTGGTGCGATCCCAAGCCGAACTCGATCCGCGCTTCGACGACGAACGACTCGAACGCATCGAGGAACCTATCGAGACCCGCGGACTGTTCGTGCCGTCGTCCATCCTTTTCCGCGAGTTTGTACTGCCCTATCGACCCATGCGCATCCCTTCGGGTTGCCGGATCCTGGAGGTGCCGGTTCAACCCGAGTATACCGACGAGGAACACCGGGCGGAGGCGCTCTTCGACTTCATCGTGGCTCCCGGTCCGATTTTACGCATCGATTTCGATACCGTCGGCACGGCCACCGTCCGCATCGAACACAGCATGAACGGCCGCGATTTCGAATTGGCACAGAAATGGACCTCGCGGGAACGAGGCGGGTTCCGCCCTCCGGCAATCCTCGACCGACCTGTGACCACCCGGTATTTGCGCGTCGAGGTCGAGGCCCCTGTCGAGATGGCTGTATTACGCAACATGCGCGTCTTCGCCATCAAGGAAGTGCCCGCAGCGGTATGCGGCTACCATTCCGAAGCGCCGGAACTCGATGCCGACTTCAAAGACCCGGGTTGGCCGCAGCGTCCCCAACTCGAGGGATTCGTCCGAGACGATGCCGACGCCTTCGCCGAAGCCCAAACAACAGTTCGGCTGTATCATGACAACAATGCCTTGTACATCGCCGGCTACATGCGGGAGCCCCGAATGGATACCCTTGTGGCATCGCATACGGAGCGCAACGCCCCTCTGTGGGAAGACGAGGCCATCGAGTTTCGGTTTATCCCCGGGGACGGTCACGAGCGGCGATTTGTGGTGAATGCCGACGGCGTCCGATTCGATAGCCTCGACGGTGATCTCGGCTGGGATGCCGATTGGGAAGCCGTCACACGACGGTATCCGGAAGGCTGGGCCGCCGAGATCGCCATTCCCTTTGATGCGTTGGGAGGGCCGCCCCAACGGGGAGCCAGTTGGCACATGGATAGCATTCGCCACCGGCACAATGTCATCCGTGAACGCTCCATCTGGGGCGGTATCCCCGGAGCGGCAACCCGGGAATTCGGCGTATTGGTGTTTGATTAACGGGCAACGAGGATTCGCACGCCTGGAATTGCCTACGCAGAAAAAATGTTGCCTGTTTTATAAACCCAATTTGGATTGTTCTACCAAACCGGAGCGCTTCGCCATGCATCTTTTCAAAGGTAAACACATCGGATTCCTGGTTCTACTGGCCGTTCTACCCGCATTGTATGGCTGCCCGATGCCGCCTGAAACCGTTTCCAGTGTCGACCTCGACCGGTATCTTGGGCTCTGGTACGAAATCGCCAGTTATCCGACGTTCTTTAACCGCGATTTAGTGGGTACCACGGCGGAGTACAGCCTACGCGATGACGGACTCATTCGGGTGTATAACCGGGCCTTTGTCGGTGATTTTGACGGGCCGATTGACGATATTGAGGGGACTGCCCGGGTCGTTGATACGCAGACGAATGCAAAGCTGGCCGTATCATTCGCCAGCGTACCCTTTGGCAATCTTTTCGAGGGGCGATACTGGATAATCGACTTGGACGAAGAAGCTTATTCGTATGCCGTCGTCTCGGATCCCTTCCGTTCCACGCTCTTTATCCTCAGCCGAAGTCCTCAGATTGACGAGGCCGTGTTAGATGCTATTTTGGATCGACTCGAAGCACAGGGGTTTGACCTGACACGATTGACCTATACGCCCCAGTTGGTGCTGTAACAAGTCACAATCTCGATTGTCCCAACAACGTAAACACGCAACGAAGGAAAAAGGAGAGTACACCATGGCCGTACGATTCGCAGAAGCCTATTGGAAGGGAACCTTGAAAGAGGGCGAAGGGACCATGAAATCGGGGTCGGGAGCCGTTCATGGACCCTATTCATTTGGAACCCGTTTTGAAGAAAGCCGCGGAACCAATCCCGAGGAGCTGCTCGGCGCCGCCCATGCAGGATGCTTCTCAATGGCCTTTTCGTTGATGCTGGAAGAAGCAGGATATCCTCCCGAAAACGTGGAGACGAAAGCAGACGTCCATCTTGAGAAAGTAGATGACGGGTTCGGTATCACCAAGATCGTGCTCCACACCGATGCGGCGGTTCCGAAAATCGAGGAAAGCGAATTTCAGTCCATCGCCGAAAAGGCAAAAAGCGGCTGCCCGGTATCGAAAGCCCTCGCAGGCGTTGATATCCAGCTCGAAGCCAAGTTAAAAGGATAACGCCCGCGACACAAACTATCCCATTTATCGGATAGACAAACCGGCGTCTAGGAATATCGAGCCGGGCCTGCACTCCAAAAGCATTTTGGAAAAGCGGCCCGGCTCAGCTTTTTCAGATTGGACAAATTGGGGAACAATGAAACACAGCGGGGGCATATGCTAGCCTATTGCCGATTGGGCCTTCCAGGCGCCGATTTATAAATCCCGGTAGAACATAAGGATATGCCGATGACGTCCAAAGAACGCGTGCTGACGGCGGTCGCCCATCAAGAACCCGACCGCGTACCGATTCAGATCTACCTGACCCCCGAAATTCAGAAAAAGCTGATGGCCCATTTCGACCATTCCAACCCGATGGAGCTCTACGAAACCTTTGGGGTTGATTTTCGATCCGTCGGACCGAGCTTCAAGGGCACATTACCGCCTGTTCCCGAGGGCTGCGACATAGTAGATGAATGGGGCGTGGGCTATGTCATGTTCGACCATGGCCACGGTGGAGCCTATCCCGAGGCGCACCATTTGGCCTTGGCAGAGATAACCACCATGGAGCAGTTCGAGAGTCATCCCTGGCCCCAAATCGAGGATTACGATTTTTCGGCCCTCGAAGCCCAATGCGACGCGGTCAGGGACTATGCCATCATGGCGGGTAACGCAGGCATTCCGGATATTGTCAACGGCGTAGGGCGGGGCCGCTGCATGGAACAAGTCCTGCTCGATATTATGACCGAGGATCCCGTCGGCATGGCCATTATCGACAAACGTTGCGACTTCCAGTACGAACTGTGTCGGCGTACCCTGGAAGCCGCCAATGGCAAGATCGACATCCTGGGTCTAGGCGAGGACACCGGCAATCAAAATGGGCCCATGTTTCCGCCTCCCGTATTTGATGCCTTTTTCCGGCCCCGTATCCAGCGGTTCATTGACCTGGCTCACGAATTCGGCTGCAAGGCCATGATGCATTCATGCGGCGACACGAGCATTCTCCAGGGACGATTCGTCGAGATGGGCCTCGACATTCTCGATGCCATGCAACCCGAGCCGCCCGGAATGGATCCCGAGAGGATCAAACGCGAATACGGGGACAAATTGACCTTATGCGGGCTGATCAGCACCCAACAGACCTTGCCCTTCGGTACCGTTGAGGAGTGCCGAGCCGAGGCACGCCACCGGCTCGATGTCATCGCGAAAGGCGGCGGCTATATCTTTGCGCCGGCCCATTGCATCCAGGCCAACAACCCCGTTGAAAACGTCCTGGCCGTTTTCGAAGAAGCCCTTGGCCTTGAACCCGGCAGCTTTTCCAACGGCAAATGACCGCTGCATCGGTTATAATACCTATAGAACCATCAACGGGCAGTTGAAAGGCGGCTGCGATGGAGTCAGAGACGCAGGAACAGTATGCGACGCAGTTGCGGATGGCCCTATCCTATCGCGAAAAGGCGAACCGGCTCGCCCAAGACAGCGCACGCGCCCTGGCCAAGGAAACGGTCTCCAAAGAGCAGTACGACGCCCTTCAGTCGTTTTACCGAGACCATCTAAACCGGGCGGACCGGGCGATTGACAATGCGCGTAAAGCCGTGCTGAAGGAGCTCGCCGCCCATCAAAAAAAGTTACGCCGACTCGAACAGGACCGGGATCGCATCCGTCAAAAGGCAGGCCAACCGGGCGCGTCAGCCAAGCAGATCAACATCGCCCACCGTGAGCTTTCCGACCGGATCGCGGCTACCAAAGCGCAGTTGGCGAAGCTGGAACAGCTCCACACCGTCGAAGAAAGCGGGGACATCGGCGGGTTCATCGATCACCCCCTCGATGAATACGAGGCCTCGATGCGCACAACCGTCGAACGACCTGCCTCGACACCGGCTTCCGTTCCGAAGGGCGACCGCATCGCTGCGGGTGTTGCCGTGGTCGTCGCGTTGGCCGCGCTGTTTCTACCTTGGTTGCATGGCGCCGGGGTCAGCGGTTCGCTGGTCACCATCGGCCGTCCGCTGGTAATGACGGGCGCATTGGCGGAACCTTTGCCCTTTCTCCTGCGATATGGCTGGGTAGGAGCGGGGTTGGTGTCCATCGCAGGGAGCCTGATTGTTTTACTTCCCGGCCATCATCGCCCGGCCGCATGGCTACAGCTTCTCTTGGGGATGATCATGGCATTGGCAAGCGTCGCGCCAGCCATCCTGCTCACCATGCGCGGTTCGGATCCCGCCTCGGTGACCACGTTTTTGCATGCCATGGGCACAGGCGCATGGCTCTTTGGCGCTGCCGGCCTGGCCATGCTTGCCTTGGGCGCCCGCCGTCGGGATCTGGCGGCGGATACCCCCTTGGCCTCATGGGGCGAGGTCGTCCTAATCGTCGGCGCCGTGTTGCTTGTGTTCCTGGGAGGCTCCTTTGCGCTGGCCCAATTGCCTCGCGGCGGCGTGCCGGCCTTTCAGGCGTCCTTGTCCGAACCATGGGACGGGACGATTGTCTTTACCCTATCGAATCCAGGACGTTCACCCATAGGCATCGCAGCCCCTTGGTCGCCCGATGCGCCCATTGAACCCGAAGGAATCCCCCAACGGCGACGCTACGGCATCTCGGTTGCCGCCCGTTATGAAGCCGACAGCCCCTTTCATACCGTTCCATCGGGCGTTCAGGAATGGCGATTTCAAGGCCAGGCGACCGTCCCCGGCGAAAGCGTCACGGTATTGCCGGGCCTGAGCGTGGACCTGCTCCTGGATACAGGCCGCCTGTTCCAGGAATTGGACGACCTGGACGGGCTGCGTGTCGCGTTGCGAAACGCCCGAGGCCGAACCATCGAAGAAGCGGTGTTGTCCCTTCCCGGGCCGCCGCCGCCGGAGGACACCCCGACCGATCTGGAAGCCTATGGCCCGCGCCCCTCACCAACCATACCTCCGAATGACATTCCGGAGCCGGCGCTTCCCGAACCCGCCGAAGAAGCCGCGGCCCCTCCCGAACCGCAACCTAGACCGACGCCGGAGGAACCTCGCACGACTGTTCGCGTTCGGGGGATGATCGGCGATCGGATCGTTTTCGCCATCGCCTATCCGAATGGTGAACGGGATAGCCAAACCGTCGGCCAGGGCGAGGAAGTGCTTCCCGGATGGGTACTGGAATCGATCAGCCGGTCACCCCTCACGGCAGTCCTGCGGCATCGCGATTCGGACGAAACCGTCTCGGCGATTCGGGGTCGAGACGCTCACGTCCCCCTTCCATAGAAAACCACTAATTCATGTTATAGTTCCCCCGAAAAACCCGCAATCGTCCTTGAATTGGGCGGTTATTTGCCTATTTTGGCCATCATCGGGTACACTCAGATCGGGAAGGCGAGTGGCAAATTGAACAAGGAACTCACCTGGGGAAAGCCGTGAGAAAACTTAAAGTTTGTGTCACCGATGACAATCCGGAAACGGCGCAGGTATTGTGTGAAGGGCTGCGCATGAACCAGTACGACGCCGTCGCCGCGTCGTCCGCCGAGGAAGCCCTCGAGATCTGCGAAAATGAAACCATCGACCTTATCCTGCTGGATGTCTGCCTGCCCGATATGGACGGGTACGAGGCCTGCAGACGACTAAAGGCCAACCCCAAACTCCACGACATCAGCGTGATTTTTGTGACGGTTAAAGGCTCCGCCGATAGTATCACCAAAGGATACGAGCTGGGCGCGGCAGACTACATCACCAAACCCTTCAATCTACCGATGGTCATGGTGCGGGTCGATGCGGCCTTGCGCGATCGGAATTCCGTCGACGGGCTCGAAGGAGTCCACGAGGTGTTGTCCGACGCTACCTACACCGATCCGTTGACGGGCTTGCGCAACCGCACCTACATGATGCAACGGCTCACCGAAGAACTCGACAAAGCCCAACGCCATGGTTATCCCGTGTCCTGTGCGGTCTTCGACTTCGACGACATTCAGGCTATGGACGCGGACCTGGGACCGGGCTCGGTCGATGATCTGGTAGCCGAATTTGCCATGAATATGCGTACCTACTCACGGGCCTACGATATCCTGGCCCGATACGACGGCACGGTGATTGTGGCGGTATTGCCTCATTGTCCCGAAGAAAGCGCCATTGCCTATGCGGCCAAGATCATGCGCGATACGGACGCCACGATTTTTGTGGACCCGAGCTTTCCAACCACCATTCGGCTCAGCGTCGGCGTGGTG
>PWNM01000240.1 GCA_003557825.1 Candidatus Hydrogenedentota bacterium
AACGCCGTCGCCACGTTGCTCATAACGTTTCCGTGTCCGTTCTTTTCGAGATGGGCATGCCCCTATACAGAACCATTCTAGACCTGTTTCGGTGACGAGGCTTTGCGCTCGGGAATCCTCTGCCATCGGATCCCACCACGGCGCTTGCGTAAGCGCAGCATAATGATCACGGATAAACAGCCATTCGTTGGGCGCGACAGCTCCCATCTCAGGTGTGCCTTCGGAAGTAAACGCCGCAAGCAGCTTTTCACGTCCCGTCAAATTCCTCTCCTCCTTTCAAGGTTATTCGACCCTATCGCATCCAGCATCCTGATAGAAATCCCCGGACTCGATCCATGGAATACCGATCGAAAAGCATCTCAAAGCTCACCTGTTAACGTGTCGGGCTTCGATACGTTTTGGGCTTCGCGCCAGTCGTGGCCCGAGGGGTGCTGGAACACCCGCAATCCGAACTCGGGCAAGATGGCCAGCAGGTGGTCGAAAATATCGGCCTGGGTGGCTTCGTAAGCATTCCACACGGTGGTGGCGGTGAAGCACCAAATCTCGAGGGGTATTCCTTCGGGGGTCGGGTCAAGTTGGCGGACCAGGGTGATCATATCGTGGTTCACGCCAGGGTGGTGTTCCAGGTATTGGTTGACGTAGGCGCGGAACGTGCCGAGGTTGGTGATGCGGCGCGTGTTGACCGGATCCTTACCGTGGTCTGTAAGCGTACGGTTCCACTCCGCGATCTCCCGCTCCTTAGCCGTCAAATAATCATCGAGTAGAAAGAACCCGTGCAGCCGTTCCCGTTCCCCATCGGTGAGAAACCGCACGGTGGTCTGATCGAGCATGAGCGCCCGTTTAATGCGGCGCCCGCCCGACTCTTGCATACCGCGCCAGTTTTTGAACGTCTCGTCGAGCAACCGGTTCGTCGGAATGGTCGTAACGGTCTTATCCCAGTTCTGCACCTTGATGGTGTGCAGCGAGATATCGATAACATCACCATCGGCGTTCAGTCCGGGCATCTCGATCCAGTCCCCTACGCGCACCATGTCGTAAGACGAGACCTGGATGCTCGCCACCAGTGACAGGATCGTGTTTTGAAAAATGAGCAGAATAACCGCCATGACCGCGCCCAGGCCGGCCAACAAAGTGAATATGTCCCGGTCGAGCAACGTACCGATGATGAGCAGGGCGATGACGATGTGAAGGATGATCTTCACCATCTGAAGGTAGCCCTTGATGGATCGGCCCTTCGAGATGGGGCGGCGCTCGTAGAATGTGTTGACCACGTTGAGCACGGCCGAAAGGGTCCAGCCCAAGACCACGAAAATCAGCGCTTGGGCAATGGTTGCAACAACAGTGACGACATCGGCGGGAAGATCGGGAACTAGGTCGAATCCAAGGCTGAGTACCGTTAGCGGGACCACATAGGCCAAACGCCCAAGTACGCCGTGTTGGATGATGATGGCGCCCGCGCCGCCGGGCAGGTATTGGGCGAGTTTGCGCAACACCCGCAACAGGATGATGCGCGTCAATAGATGGGCCACCGCCGCGATCAGGAGTAGCACCCCCACGCCGATGGCCCCGTCGAGCCAAGGTATTTTTGTGTTCATGGCGGTCAGCATACCCGGTAAATCCGAATCGTTCAACCGGAATGCGCTAGGGCGCCTCGCATTGGCAACGGCTCTTGGATTTCCACGTCCCCGCAAATACATATGCAGCGCCTATGAGCAGCAGGAGCAACAACGTTGCCATCCACCGAAGGGGAACCGGAATGATTTCTTCCACCAGGACGGGCGCACTGGGTCCTACGCTTGGGGCGACTCCTCCCGCAGCGTCAACGGCCGTACCTGCGGCGATGGTGATGCGTAGCGTTCCGTTGCCGGTTACGTCGCTAATGACGACTCCCCGTTGCGCGCCGGAACCTACCACGGCCACCTCGCCAAAGGCCGTACCTTCCGTATGCAGGATCACATCGGCCGGGGATAAGGTGATGGATGTCGCACCGGTATAATGGACCTCGAACGTAATGGGATCCGAGGCCGTGCTGGTCTCATCCGGGCCCATCAGGGCGATGCCAATCGTTTCGGCAAACTCGGCCTCCACAGCAAGGTCGGCTATGATGTCGGTATCGGTGCGTGGATTATCCGTCACGCCGTCGGACCATTGGACAAAGGAGTAGCCCTCATTGGGCACGGCTTCGACGGGCGAGCCGTCCGAACCGTGTTCGACAGTCTGCTCGGTATCGCCGGAGAGGGAGCCGCCATCACCCGCTGTGTAGGTGAGAGTGTAGGTGTTGATGGCAAACTCGGCCTCCACGGCCAGGTCGGCCGTGACGTTGGCATCGGTGCGCGGATTATCCGTCACGCCGTCGGACCATTGGACAAAGGAGTAGCCCTCATCGGGCACGGCTTCGACGGGCGAGCCGTCCGCGCCGTGTTCGACAGTCTGCTCGGTAGTGCCCAATAACGAGCCGCCGTCGCCCGCCGTGTAGGTGAGGGTGTAGGTGTTGATGGCAAACTCGGCCTCCACAGCAAGGTCGGCTGTGATGTCGGTATCGGTGCGCGGATTATCCGTCACGCCGTCGGACCATTGGACAAAGGAGTAGCCCTCATCGGGTACGGCTTCGACGGGGGAGCCGTCCGAACCGTGTTCGACAGTCTGCTCGGTATCGCCGGAGAGGGAGCCGCCATCACCCGCCGTGTAGGTGAGGGTGTAGGTGTTGATGGCAAACTCGGCCTCCACGGCCAGGTCGGCTGTGATGACGGTATCGGTGCGCGGATTGTCCG
>PWNM01000056.1 GCA_003557825.1 Candidatus Hydrogenedentota bacterium
ACCCGATTGACCCCCCACGTGCCTTTTCCCGAAACCGAGGACGTGTTGCTGCCCCATTGGCGCAGCGCCATCGCTTTCGATCCGCCCCCGACATCGCCGGAGATGGAACGGTGGCCCGGCCAGTCGTATCGCAGCCCATACCCGCTTTCAGAGAACGTATTTATCGTAGCTTATAGCTTTGACCCGCTCATCGGCGAGCCCAACGCCAACCCGGCGAACACCTACGGGCTGTATTTGGCGGATGCCCATGGGAACAAGGAGCTTCTTTATCGCGACCTCAACATATCGAGCGTGTGGCCCATGCCGCTGCATTCCCGTACAAGCGCTCCTGCGCTCCCATCCATCCTGGCTGAAGATGCGCCGAACGAAGGAGTCTTCTACCTCCAGGATGTCTATCAGAGCACCGCGTCACTACCCCGGGGCGAGATAACGCACCTGCGGATTGTTCAGGTATTGCCCAAATCGACTCCCCACGCCAACAATCCCACCTTGGGCGCCCCCAATGCCTCACCCGGAAAGCAGGTATTGGGGACTGTGCCGGTTGAGGCGGACGGCTCGGCTTATTTCCGTGCGCCCGCCGGCATCGGGCTGGCGTTCCAGGCACTCGATGAAACGGGACAGGCCGTCCATATGATGCGGAGCATCGCCTATCTCCAGCCGGGCGAGCATGCCTCGTGCATTGGGTGCCATGAACCGCGTCACGATGCGCCGCCGGCGCTTCTGGGCAATGCCATGGCCCTCGAGCGTCCACCGTCCGTGATTGAACCCGGGCCGGACGGATCACTCCCGTTCAGTTATCCGCTGCTGGTGCAACCGGTACTCGATGCACACTGCATCCAGTGCCACGGCCATGAGCGCGCGGAAGGCCTGGCAGGGCAACCGCCTCTCTTGCTGACCGGCGAGCCGGAAGGACGGTATACGGTTTCCTACAACGCCCTTGTGGACCGCGTTTCCTATGCGGCCTGGGGACGCGGGCCTTTCCCCGAGGGCAATTCCGAACCGACCACCCAGCCGGGATTCTTCGGAGCCAAGGGCAGCCGGTTAATGGTGTTGCTTACCGAAAAGCACGGCGACGTCGAACTAAGCCCAGACGATCTGGATCGGCTCATCACCTGGATGGATGCCAACGCCCTGTTCTACGGCACGTTTAACTACGAAGATCAGGCGCGACAGCAACGGGGCGAACGCATCGAAGGACCGGACCTGGAATAGTTTTTATCCAGCCCGATTACTTTATTGGTAACGCGGCGGGTTGATCGCGTCATAGCCATGGCGTAGGCTTAAGCCATTGCGTTAGTTCGAAACCGTTATGTCAAAATGGGAAAGGGGAATCCTATGACCAGCCTAGCTTTATTGCTTCAATGTAGCTTGATACTGCCCTCGACTGTGGGGGCGGGACCCAGTCACCCCGGCGCACCGGTATATGGAACCGATGCGGTCGGCCGGATGATGCCCGAGGCGGACGAAGTCCCTTCGTTTCGCGACGACCGGTATGTGGCCGCATTCTACTTTTTGTGGCTCAACCTGGATTACGTGTTTGATGTATCGGAAATCCTTAAGGAGAACCCCCAAGCGCGAGATACGAACGCCTCGCCGCCTTGGGGTCCACACAATGCCTTCCATTTCTGGGGAGAGCCGCTGTATGGGTATTATCGAAGCAACGACCCTTGGGTGATACGGCGGCATGCCATGCTGCTAGCCGATGCCGGCGTCGACTTCCTGATTTTCGACACCACCAACGCGGTCATCTACGAAGAGGCGTTTATGGCGCTCTGCGAGGTCTTTGATGAAATGCGCCAAGAAGGGACTCGCGTGCCGCAGATTGCGTTTATGGTCAATACCCGGGCGGGCGAAACAGCCGAAGCCATCTACAACGTGTTGTACGAACCCGGGCTGTATCCCGAATTGTGGTTCCATTGGCGGGGGAAACCGCTGATGCTGTGCGACCCGGATGAAGCATCGGACACGATCAAGGAATTCTTCACGTTGCGCAAGGCCCATTGGCCCTTTGAACTGGTCAATACGCAGAATGCATGGCACTGGGAGGCCATTTATCCCCAAGTGTATTCCTATGAGTCTGACCCGTATGTACCCGAACAGGTCAACGTATCGGTCGGACAGAATCTGCACCAAGAGGACGGCCGCGTCGAAATGATGAGTACCGGCCACGCCCGGGGGCGGAGCTTCCATGAAAGCCGGGTCGACGACCGTCCTAATGCCTACAAATACGGGTTTAACTTTGAGGAGCAATGGCAACGAGCCTTCGAACTCGACCCCGAAGTGGTGTTTATCACCGGTTGGAACGAATGGATCGCCATGCAGCTGAACCCGGAAGAAGGTGGACGCCCGGTTTTTTGCGACCAGTACAACCTCGAATTCAGCCGCGACGCCGAAATGATGAAAGGCGGTTATGGCGACAATTACTACATGCAAATGGCCGCCAATATTCGCCGATTCAAAGGAATGGACCCCCAACCCGTCCCGGTAGGCGCCACGATCGATATTGCCGGTTCTTTCGACCAATGGGATGCCGTGGAGAACGTCTACGAGGCCCATGCGTTGGCGACCTTACCCCGCGATTTCCCAGGCTGCGGCGACCACCATTACACGGTCACCTCGGGCCGGAACGATTTCCGCCAGTTGAAGGTCGCCCATGACGACGATGCGGTCTACTTCTACGTCGAGACCCGCGAGCCCATCTCGCCCCACACCGATCCGAACTGGATGTGGCTGTTCATCGATGTGCTGGGCGATGGCGAACTGGATTGGG
>PWNM01000520.1 GCA_003557825.1 Candidatus Hydrogenedentota bacterium
TCCGAATCAGGTCCGATTGATGCGCGATGCTCAGCTTTTCCAGCTTTTCGCGTGGAACTGGGATCGGCTCGATCCACTCCCCTATCGACTCAGCATCCAGCACGTGTACATCCCAGCCCTCGTGAAGCGCGCGAAGCCGCCGAATGCACAGCTTAACCAGTCGCGGTGCGGCCGCTTCCCCTTGGTGCCAATACGTGAAGAGTTTTCCCTTGGCCATCAGGGAAAGTCAGACACCCGCCAAACATCAAGACTCCGTAGCTTTGAAACTCCATCCTCGCGAATCGACATCACCGGTTCCGGGAAATTAACCGGCTGTTGCCTCAGGTCCAGCATCCGGTACCCTCCCGTGTAGACATCCGAGTTCGGACTTTCTGTAGCAACCTGAGTGCCCAGAAGATAATTCGCACGAGAATTCTTGATATTGATGACCATTAAACTACTTCCCCAAACGAATTCCACGCCCTACTGCACCTAATTTCAAACCAAGCCAAACCACACGACAAACCATCATCACTCGCCAAAATCTCGTTCTTCAATCATTCTTCGTTGGCTGTCCGTGCAATACGGAAGAATCGAGTTGACGAATTCTCGCTTCGTCCCTGCCACTCTCGGGCCCATTTCGGACAACTTCTTTTCTCGTTTCGTTATCGCCGAGCTATCACTCTGTATAACCCTCATACCCATTACACACGCATCGTGCCTCACGCGCCCATTGAGCGCTAACCAGACAATCGACGCGCGATGAAAACCCGCAGATTCTAGGAGGGCCGGGGGAAACCTTTTTAAAACCTCTGCCTTTGTAAACATACTTACAGTATGAATATACCGGCCTTCTAACTGACTAATCAGAATCTGTTCAAACGACGCCGTTCTATATCGTTTATGGCCCCGATACATTCGTCGACGCTTCCAAAACACATCCTTTTGAAACAAAGCCCAGAAACTCATACTTGGAATGACTTGAAGCCCACTCAATTGGATATTGTCTAGCCATATTCCAACCGCACCGCGAAACGATCGGCTGGCGAGCTCATGGTCTACATAAACCTCATGCGAACAGAGGCTATACTGTGGGTTGTCTCTCATGAATTCATATTGCTTTTTAATTTTAAACGGGTCAATAAAGTAATCGTCGCCCTCGCACAAGGAAACATATTTTCCGGAGCACTCGTTAATAGCAGACACCCAATGCTTACCAACACCAAGGTTCACCGGCTGACGTACTACTCGTATCGTGTTTGGGTACTCCTCTTGATATTCTAAGCAGAGTTCTTGCGTCGAATCCGTCGAACAATCATCGGAGATCACTATCTCGTAAGGCACATCTATGTGCTGCGCAAGGGCACCTTTGATCGCTTTTCTTATATAGTTCTCTTGATTATAGGTTATTATGCAAATCGAAATTTCGGGTTTCATTTCTCACCGACTATCTTTGCGTTTGGAAGCTACGTTATTCTCTGTTAACGCTCTAAACATCGGGCTTCTGTAAAAGGCTTATAAGCTTATATCCACGCCAGCCTTGTTTGACTAGCGTAAAATTTCCGTAGAAGCCATACCGGTTACTTTGATTTTTACAAAAGTAACCGGGGAAGGTCTCCCAAGTAATGTAGTTTACATGAGTGGGGTCTTTGAAAGCATCGGAGAAGGGCCATGCCGGGGTCACACTTAAAAAAAAGCCCGCCGGGTTTCAACATCCTGAATATTTCGTTCATTAGTTCGATAAATGGCAACCGTGAGGTTGAAAAACTTTTTCCTCGCGTCTCCTCTATATTGAATACTGTAATCAGTCTTGGGACGTGCTCAATAAAATCAAACGCAGTGACATAATTAAATCTGCCTGAAGCGAAAGGGATTGGTCTTCGAGCGCCTCGCTCGCTCGCTGCGGTTTTCCACCATGTTGTTGAACCGGTTCCGCGGATCGGGCAGGCCCCGGCGGTCGCGCAGTGCCTGCTTCACGGCGAAGACGCCTCGACGCACCGGCATGGGCACGATCTGCCGCAACCAGTGCATCGTCCTGTCCAAGGCATTGAAGCTCTGTGGTCCCTTGTTCTCGTGCGGAAACCGCTTGCCTGGAATTGGGTGCCCAAGAAAAGCGCAGAGGGAATCCCAACCGTCGCCAACCGCGAAGTTCATCACCAGCAGATCGTCCGGACGGTCGCGAAAGTACTCCCGCACCTCCCGGTCATGGCGCCGGTACCGCTCGAGGTATCGCGCTTCATTACCCTTCAGCACCCCGACACCATAAAGCCATTCGTGAAGGGGGACGTCCGCTGAGCCAAAGTGCCGGGAGGCACTGCGCAGCCAGGCCGTTTCATCCCGCTCGGTGAGAATGAACCGGCTTCCGGGATAGCATTCATCCAGTTCACGATAGAGCGCTGCCCACGGTACGTCCTGAAGGGCATCGAACTGACCCGCCACGTCCAGCACTTCTTGAACGTCGCCGCGCCGCAACGGATGCACCATGTCCAGTCTCGCACCGAGCACAGAGTACCCGAGGTCCAGCAGGGCCATACCCAACGTGCTGGTCCCGGTCTTGTGCCAACCGATGCAAAAGACGCGGGGGTCGGTGGTCAACCCGCTGCCTAGCCATGCACGGAAACCCAAAACTCGTGTTTCATAAACCTTCCTTTGGACACATCCAAGCACTCATCAATTCACACAGACACAGCATGACACTGGCGCTCTCCCGACGCCCTCGGCCGAGTGAGTCTATGACCATGGGGCCCCACTCCGACGACGGATATTGCTGACGAAAATCCTCGACA
>PWNM01000213.1 GCA_003557825.1 Candidatus Hydrogenedentota bacterium
ACGGTCAAGCGGGATCCATCGTGTTCATCCTGTACACGGACATCCACAGATTCCGCTCGCTCGCCGGGTGGTACGATCACTCGAAGCGCATCGTATTCCCCGTTTCCGCTGGACCCCGCCGACTCAACCGGGGCAAGACGATTCCCGAAATAGACCCGCGGTAGACTACCGGACTCGGAGAGCAGACCGTTTCCCTCAATCAGTGCAGATTCCCCTCCGCCAATGGAGCCTTCGTAGGGGCGCACGTCGGTAAGGACCATTCCGGTTGTTTCGCCGTCAACAAAAGAAAAAGGCTTCACATTGGAGGGCGGTTGATCGGCATCGCGAACCAAGTACACCGCCGAGACCATGGCTCCCGGCGCGGCGGGTGTGATGATATCCACTGTGCCGTTGTCATGTACGATGGTTTTGGCGGCAGGAATATCTGAGTCCGGTTGGGGATGGTCGGGGTCCAAGGCAAAATACGCCATTACCGTGTCCGACAGCTTTCCTGGAAGGGCATTCAGAAATGCCCCTGACAGGCGGATGCGATACCCTCCGTCGGACAGGGCCGTGTCAAATGGCATACGGGTAAGCACGGGAGTAGCCGGAATATATTTGTAGGCCTCAGTACGCCGCCCTAGGTAACCATTTGCTGTGCGCACTTCGATCGAAATGTCTCCCAGTCGACCAGAGGGCGTTATCCCATGCAATCCTCGATGGGTAACGCGGTGGATGCCGATCAAAGGGCGGTCGTCCAGCATAGCCGTCATGCCTTGTCCGTCAAATCCTTCACCCAGTATCGCAATCGTATCGCCGCCGGCCTCGGTACCTGATTCAGGTTCAATAGCGATGACCCGCGGCCCGAGGTAGGTAAATCCGCCAGGCACGGTGTCGGCATTGAGGTAGGATTCCTTATCCCATGCGGTAACGTCGACCGAATGAGAAGGGGCTGGTTGCCGCAACGTCCGCGCCCGAGGCGCAATTACGGTAACAGTGGCGTAATCGCCATCTTCAAAACCCGCAATCCGGACCGGTTCGCCGTCCAACGCCACTGTCAGCCGATCTGCGGGGGGAGCATTCCGCATGGTGATTCGAATGGGCTGGCCCCCTGTGGCATAACCTGATGTCCCTTCGATATCCGTGATATGGAAGTAACCCGGCGTGTGGAAGGGCGCCAGAATCATCCCGCCGCGATAGAGGGTCTCGATACGACCCTTTTCCACAGCATTGCCGCCTGGCGCTGAGTGCCAATCCCTGGACTGGATCATCACTTCGGCATCGACCCGGTCGATGCGGCCCCGGTCCTGTACGCCCGCAGGCATGGTCAGGAACCGCTTGTTGTCATCGGGTATGGCATCCAACCCCTCCATAGTGATAACGACAGGCTTAGCCTCGACGCGTTCCGCATCGATCGAGCGGAAGGTAAGGCCGCCATCGCGACTGACCAGAATCTCGACAAACAGGTACCAACCATGGGAAACCGGTACATAATCCGGCAGGGGGGGGAGGTCGCTGCCTGCGGCCGGCACGGCGTCAAATGTATCCGCGGCCACTACCGTCACGACGGCCGATTCGCCAAACTCGAGCAGCCCTTCGGGTACAGCAACGGTTACGAGGCGCTCCGGTCGTTCGGGATCCTGTAACGCCACGGTAATCGCCTCGGATTGGCCATTGCGGCTGGCGGGTCCATCAAGGCCAGCAATGCTAATCTCACGCACCACGCTCTCATCGCCCGATACCGGGGAGCTGGCTCGCCACAGATCCCCTGTTGCTAGACCCAGGGCAAAGGGGTCATCGGGGAATCCGCCGCCGTTGCTGTCGGCGTCCACTTGGGCCACGTGAAACGTCTTTGGGCTCGAATAGACCTCATCGGCCTGGTATAGACTGGTGGTGGTCACCTGGACCGCATGAGACGTCCACGAGGGAAGAACGGTAATATCGGGATAGGTGAAGGCCGTTCGGGAACGTCGCGGTACGACGGTCTCATAGTCCCCAATACGCATCCGCAGATTGCCGGCATCATCGGACGTATCGCTTCGTGCCAAAAGGGTAACAGGCACTCCATGGGCTCCGCGCTGAAACAGGATTCGATTGCCTTCGCGGGGCCAATCGACGTGAACTCTATCGGACATGGCCCGATGCTGACGCATGCCCCGCCGGTCGAGTACCTCAAGTTCGGTCATTGCCGACCGCCCATCGGACAAGGTCACATACAGAGCGGCTGCTCCGGTACGCCGCGCTGCAATGGTGACCTGGTGCTTATCTGCCGCCCCTTGAATCTCCGCCGCGCCATCGGAAGCCAACGACCAGCTCACCGCGTCATTCGGACTTACAGGCACGGAGAATGTCTCAACGGTTCCTACAGGCAGCGCGTACCCTTCCGAAATGGTCATAGCATCGGATGTGATCCGAACGTCCTCCGCTCCCGGAGCCATGGCAATACACATGGTCATTATAATAGCCAGTCCTGCCCGCGTCATCGTTCCGCTCCGGTGCAGCTTTTCCGTTGATGAAATCATAGGACGTACACTTCTCCTTCACCTCCGATGAGGTCCTTTCAATATACAGGGCGCCATTTTGTGACAGAGCTGGGCCGCCTCTTTCAGAAGATTCAACCCAAAACCGTTCATCCTCTATTATAGTGCTAACGTTGCATGCATTCAATGAAAACCGGTCCGCCTGTGGTTACTTGATGTTCTGGGATGTCGGGCGTAGACTTATGCATGAAACGCGCTCCGATGTTGATGTCTGCCGGAGCGCCTGTCGTAGGAATGGATC
>PWNM01000368.1 GCA_003557825.1 Candidatus Hydrogenedentota bacterium
GCCGATGCGGGGTTCAACCTGTTCCATAGCCGGCACAATCGGGAGTTTCTCGATCGGATAGCGGCAGTGAATGCCCATGCGTGGTTGGCGATGGGCATGCAGATGAACATCCACGGCGACGATCCGGAGTCCCGAGCAACGCGGCTTGCGAGCTTCGTCGATGACTATAAGGATCATCCCGCTTTGGCCGTATGGGAGGGTCCCGACGAGGCGCTCTGGAACGCATGGTATGTACCGCTTGAGTATTTCTGGAGTGGGCAGGACTACGAGGCCATGCGCGAGGCGGCGGCCGGGTTATCCGATGACGAACAAGATGCCATCGAAGCGGACATCGTGCAGATGCAGACCTACCTCGGGCGATCGCTCTGGGCCGAGGCCGATGCAGTGCGGGCACGAATCTGGGAGCGGCTGGGTGCCCCCATGCCGCGTCCCGACCTACAGCTTGCTCCTATGGCCGAGGAAGCCTATGCCCTCGGCGACGGACTAACGGCGGGCATCGAGTTAATCAAAGAACGAGATCCCCATCGTATCGTGTGGCTCAACCATGCCCCGCGGAACGCGATCGCATCCATGCGACATCATAATCGCGCAGCAGATATGGCCGGATGCGACATCTACCCCGTGCCCACGCAATTTCCCCCGGGCCATACGGATCTGCCAGATCAGACCATCGCCTCGGTAGGGGCCTATACCCGACGGATGGCCGAATCCGCCCCCGGCAAGGCCATCGCCATGGTCCTTCAAGGCTTTGGCTGGGCCGATTTTCATGAAGGCATCGAGGCGCGGGCCGAACGGAGCGGCGAGCCCTTTGGCCGCCAACCCACGTACCACGAAAGTCGTTTCATGGCGTTCGACGCGATCGTAAACGGCGCAGCGGCCATTCTGTATTGGGGTACCGCCTACATCGACCCCCATGGCCAACTGTGGTATGACTTGCTGAGTCTAGCCAGGGAACTCGATGCATTGCAGCCCGCTTTAAGCGCTCCGGCGGAGTCCAACCAACCGACGATTCGGGCTCATGAAGGGTATGGCTCAATCGATGCGGATGATCCCCTCTGCCTACTCAAGCGGGTCGACAATGAGTATGTTCTCATTGTGGTCAACGAGGCCCTTGTTTCAACCGCTATCACGGTGGCGGACCTTCCACCTGCGCTCAATGGACGCACCCTCTACCGCCTCTATAGCGACGAATCGCTTACGGTCGAAAATGGATCGTTCCAGGATGGTATCTCTGCTCTTACAGCCTATGTCTATGCGACATCGCGCCAATTCGAGGCGGATCCCGTCGAACCGGACGATACCATGCCGACTGAGCTGCCTGCTCCTATTCAAGGCGTATTGGACACGACGGAGCCTCTCGAACACGGCCGAGGCGATCGGCTGCCGCTCTATCTGTGGCCGGCCAAAAATCCACCGCAGATGACCGATGCCGAAGCCCGGGCCTTGGTACGCGCGCTGGATGAACGCGGCATTGGGCTGGTAAGCACCTGGAACCATAACCACATCGACGAATCCCTGGCGGTTGGGTTGCCTGTGGCCCGGGCGCAACGCACCATCGGGCAGCCCATTGCCATCGATGCGACGCCGCTGCTCTACTCTTTTTTCGACGGGGACGAACGAACCGCCCATATCGACGCCGATGGCAATCCATTCTGGGATGACTCCTTTGCCAATAAGACGGATATGGGTTGTCCCTTTGCCTTGGATTTCCGAAAGGAGCCCATGCGCGAGCGGCTAATGCCGTTCATCGAACGGTATGCCGCGGAGGATCTTTCGGTGGGGTTCATCTTTGCGGACTGGGAAATCGACGGTCCCATCGAATGGAACGATGCCTGGGCGGCATCCAAGCGTTGTACCCGTTGCCGGGAAAACGTCCCCGATATTGACGATAACTTCCTGGCCTTCCAACACGCCCTGCGCCGTATTCGGAGTGAACTTCAGCGGGAGGTCTATGCCGAACCCGTTCTGGAGGCGTTCCCCCGGGCCCTTGTTGGCAACTACGCCGTTTATCCCCATAACGGTTTCCGGTATTGGTACGATTTCTTCGAGCGTCATGTGGAAGGGCAACCCGAGATCCGCGATCAACGCGCCCGGTACCGCCATTGGGCGAACGAGTTTCCCGAGACCGGCTACACCTTCGCCATGCCCGTGGTGTATCCCTGGTCGTGGACGTATCACTGGTACGATTTTGATGTTCCTGATTACCGTTGGTTCTACAACATGCTGAAGGTAGGCTCGAATGCCGGCCGGCACACGCCTTCGGAGACCCCCATCATTACCTTTGTCCATTGGCACACTGTGGAACTCGGTGATGCCGTTGGAGCGGAATCTCGCGAGACGACGCCGGAGGATGAACAGATCAGCCCATGGGCCTATCAGGAGTTGCTATGGCATCTGTTGCTCCGTGGCCACGATACCTTCTTCCTGTGGTGTCAGACCCATGAGAACGAGCGCGAAGTCGAATTACTTCATCCCGTATACCGCGAAGCCCAGGCTTACGGAGAGTTCCTTGATAACGGTATGCCCGTTGTATTCGATGTTCCAGAGCGGCCCGGCACGGTGGTTTCGGGGCTCCGTCTGGGCGACCGAGTACTGATTCGGCGTACGGACTTTGTCGAAAATCCCGAGGCGGTTACGGTTCGTGTCGGCACGCGAAACCTGGAAGTTCCGCCCGTGTTCGGCGAAAACCAGATTCTACGATTGCACTAGGCGTATCATGACTCCAGATGAACGGCATAAATTTACACGTCGAA
>PWNM01000542.1 GCA_003557825.1 Candidatus Hydrogenedentota bacterium
ACGTGATCGATCCAGAACGCTTCTTCGGGAGAATGATGCGTGCCGGTGTGCGGTTCGCTGCGGGTGTCCCAGACTCGTTGCTCGCAGAGGCGTGCTCGTATCTTCTGGAAGCCTGGCCGCCTGATCGTCACGTGATCGCAGCCAACGAGGGGACGGCCCTTGCGCTCGCGGTCGGTCATCATCTGGGCACGGATCGCGTGCCGCTGGTCTACTTGCAGAACTCAGGGATCGGGAACCTGGTCAACCCGCTCCTATCGCTGGCGCATCCCGAGGTGTACGCCGTGCCGATCGCGATGCTCATCGGCTGGAGAGGCGAGCCCGGCGTAGCGGACGAGCCGCAGCACCTGGCCCAAGGGCGCTTGACCCCGGCACTGCTGGATGTCCTCGAGGTTCCCTTCCGGATCGTTGATGGTGCGTCCGAGGCGGTCGCCTTGGACGCAGCGACCTGGGTCGTTGAGGCGGCTCGCAGGCGCTCCGGACCGGCGGCGTTGGTCATCCGCCGGGGCGTGTTCAGGGCGGCGGTGCGGACGCCTGCAGCGTGGCAGGAGGGAACACAGCCTCTCACGCGCGAAGGTGCGATCGAGAGGATCGTGGCGGCTCTTGGCCCTGATGCGTACGTCGTCGCGACGACGGGCAAGCCCGCGAGAGAACTGCACGACATCCGCCTTCGGAGTGACCAGAGTGCGGAACGGGACTTCCTGACGGTGGGCTCGATGGGGCACGCCTCGCAGATCGCCTTGGGCATCGCGCTGGCGCGGCCCAAGGCGCGTGTCCTTTGTCTGGATGGCGATGGCGCCGCGTTCATGCACCTTGGTGGCTTCGCCTCGATCGCTACCACCCCAGCGGACGGACTCGTGCACGTGGTGCTCAACAACGGTGCCCACGAATCCGTCGGGGGCCAGCCGACCGCGGGCCGCGAGGTGTCACTGACCGAAGTGGCGCGTGCCTGTGGATACGCCACCGTCGTCCCGGTGGCCTGCGACATGGCCTCTCTCGACGACGCGCTTCGCACGATTCGGTGTGCGCCGGGACCGGCCTTCTTGGAAGTCCAGGTCGCTCTCGGTTCGCGTCCCGACCTCGGCCGCCCACGTGGTGCGCCGGTCGACAACAAGTACCGGTTCATGAGGTCGCTCGTTGTCGAGGATCCATGAAGATGGGGCTTGCACCCAGCTGGTCCTTTCGGGCTCCCGTGCGCCTCGCCGTCGGGCGCGGCGTGCGACGAGGACTGGCTGACGCGTGGCGCCAGCAATGGATCGTCGTGTCGAGTCGTCGAGGGCGCGACCAGATCGAACGCGACCCATGGTTGCGAGCAGCCGTGATGGGCCGTGTCACGCGATGGGTCGATGACGTCCGAGCGAACCCCCAGCGGGACTGGTTGCGCACCACCGCGGAGCGGCTCCGGCCAGGCTGGAACGAGTCATGCGCGTTCCTCGCAGTAGGTGGTGGAAGCGCCATCGACGCAGCAAAGGGCTTGGCGGCCATCCTGGCTGTCCCACCCCGTGTGAGCCTGGATATGCTCATCGAGGACCCAAGCCTTCTGTCGTCGAGCGAGACCGTGTCGCCGGTCGTAGCGGTGGCGACCACGGCTGGTAGCGGCAGCGAGGTCACCCCTTTTGCGACCGTCTGGGACGCGATGACTGGTACCAAGGCCTCGCTTTCGCATCCGCGGCTGTGGCCGCAGTCGGCGTTCGTCGACGCCGACTTGATGGACGGTCTCCCACACGATGTCACGCTTGCGACGGGTTTCGACGCCCTCAACCAGGCGGCCGAGTCGACCTGGAGCAGACGAGCGTCTCCGGCGTCGTTGGAGCTTGCGGGGCGCGCGCTGGAGGTTGGCCTGCCGGCGTTCGAGGCGCTCGCGGTTGCACCGGGCGTCGGCGGTTCGCGTGCGATGCCGATCCATGCTGTCGCAACACCAGGTCCGCTCGATCCCCGAGCCGCCCTGGCCGACGCAAGCAGCTTGGCGGGCCTAGCCATTGCCCAGACGAGAACGGCACTTTGTCACGCGATCTCCTATCCGATCACGGCCCGTTTCGGGGTGCCTCACGGTGTGGCGTGCGCCTTCACGATGGCAGCCGTTGCTCGCCACGTCGCGCCGGCCGACGACGGACGCCTGGCGCGACTTGCCGTGCGTCTCGGCTTGGTCGACGCTGGTGCCCTCGCGGTGCGCTTCGACGAGCTTCTGCGGACGACGGGAGCGTCGGCGTTGACCCGGCAGAAGATCGGATCGCTGGATGCTCTGTTGCGTCTCCGCCCTGCCATGGCGACACCCGGTCGGGCCGACAACGTGCTGCGGCAAGCCGACACCAATGACCTCGGACGTATCTTGACCGAGGCCTGGATGGGAGGGCCGGTGTGAAGGCTGAGCGAACCCAGCGTGATGCTTGTGGAAGGCGTCGTGCATGTCTCGTGTCTCGGCCGCTGAGGTGGTCGGGGTACGGCACTCCCGAACCACATGCTTGCGCACCCGCGCGCAACATGAAGCCGTCGTGCGTCGAGACGCCAGCCGCACCGACGCAGTCGCTGACCTCTGCGCCACTGCCGGACACTGCAACCGAGCTCGGCCTCTCGGGTGCGGCGCGGAACGACGGAAGCCCATCGGATCACGGCAGTATCCTTGGTGAGGCTCGGCGAGGATTCGCAGCATGACCTCGTCGAACCCGTGCTCCATGCTGGGGGCGTCGCTTGGAGGGACTGGCTTGCTCGTCACCATCGAGAACGCGTGGTTGCTGGACTTGGTGCTCGGGGTA
>PWNM01000429.1 GCA_003557825.1 Candidatus Hydrogenedentota bacterium
GGCGAGAAGTTCCGCATGGACTTCGATGAGTAATGCTTGATTTTGCTCCGCTCATCTGGACCGGTTAGAACGAATAGCGTATCTTCGCGTAGACGTTGTTGTTGTGTCCAAACTGCCCGAGAAATGCGGTTATCTCCAATCAGGAATAGGTTCCCTTACAGGCGATTTTAGTCTTTCGTACCCTCGTGGTCTGTGAATTCCCCGGTGGCTATTGTGAGGCGACATCGTTTTGACCATCAACAGGGTAGCCCGGCATAATGGTACTCTTTCCGCTTCGGGCCTGATTTTTGAGGCGATTGCGGCTTCGACTGAACGACGAAGGAAGGGAGACGGAGCGATGACCCAATCGCAATGGGAAACCTTGGTGCGGGTAGTAAAGGGGGAGCCGGTAGAGCCGATTCCCGTGGGGTTTATTGTCGATAGCCCCTGGCTGCCCGCCTGGGCGGGCATGTCTATGCTGGACTATTTTGCGAGTGAGGAGCATTGGCTCGACGCCCATTCCAAGGCGGCGGAAACATTTCCAGATGTTATTTTCCTTCCGGGATTCTGGTCGGAATACGGGATGTGTACCGAACCGTCGGCATTTGGAGCGAAATGCGTCTGGTATGAGAATGATTTTCCATTCGCAGGGAAAGTTTTAAACGATATTGCTGAAGCGCGTCGTATTACACCGCCTGATCCACGTACGGATGGGTTGCTGCCCTTTGTTATCGCTCGGTTGCGTCACATGCAGCAACGGATTCGTAAGTCCGGCCATTTCATCCGATTCGCCGTCGCTCGTGGACCTCTCAATATCGCCTCGTTTTTCATGGGGACGACGGAGTTCCTCACAGCGTTGCGCACCGACCCAGATGGCGTACACGCCCTTCTGAAGACCATTACCACCTTTCTCGAAGACTGGCTTCAGTATCAGAAGGAATGCTTTCCCACCATAGACGGTATTCTGCTGCTTGATGACATCGTCGGATTCTGCGGTGAGGACGACTTTCGCGAGTTTGCCTTACCCTATCTGAAACAGGCCTTTGCTGCGTTTAACGCATCCATTCGGTTCTTTCATAATGATGCGGAGGGTACGGTGACTGCTCGCCATTGCACCGATATTGGGATCAATCTGTTCAACTTTAGCTTCCAACACAGTATCGCCGAAATGCGGGAACTAACCAACTATCAAGTCGCTTTGTTGGGCAACATACCGCCAAGGGATATCCTAGCGTTGGGCACGCCGAATATGGTGCGCCAGGCTGTCATTGATTCGGTTAGGGGCGTATCGGATACCCGACGTATTATACTTTCCTGCGGTGGAGGGATGCCGCCAGACGTATCATCGGATAACATACATGCCTTCGTTGCGGGACGAGACGCCCTGACGGCCAATCCGCCCGCATAGGATTACGTCACGAAATCATCCTGATAGCGTAAGTGATGATTCACCGGGTATTACTCAAAACTATATAGGGGGAGACTCACAGACATGAAGAAGCAAACAGTACGAGCCGGCATTGTCGGAGCAGGATTTAGCGCGCGATTCCATTATGAAGGCCTACGCCGCGTATATGGGACCGATGTCGAGGTGAAGGGAGTCTATGCGCTTGATATGGACCAAGCGCGGCAGTATGCGGCTGAACGGGAGATTCAGACCTTCGATTCGCTCGATGCGTTGCTCGAGGAAGTCGATGTTGTCCATGTCTGCGTACTGGTTGCCGGTCATGAGGAGGTGGCTGTTGCCGCATTGAAGCGCGACAAGCATGCCATCGTGGAAAAACCCCTCACCGGATATCTGGGCGATGGTTCGGATTCGTTCCATGGCGATACCTTCCCAAAAGAGGATGCCCTCCTGCATGGGTTGGCCAGCGTGGAACGGATGCTCGAAGCCGAACAGGCCAGTAAAGGGCGTATATTCTATGCCGAGAATTGGGTCTATGCTCCGGCTATCCAGCGCGAACGCGAAGTCATCGAAAAGACCGGCGCTCAGATCCTGTGGATGCATGGCGAGGAGGCCCATTCGGGCAGCCATAATCCAACCTATGCCTATTGGAAGTACTCCGGTGGAGGCGTTATGATCGGAAAAGGCTGTCATCCGTTAACGGCGGCTCTGTATTTAAAGCGAGTCGAAGGCCGTGCCCGAAATGGGAAGCCAATCCGGCCTAAAACCGTGTCTGCTAGGACCCAAGCTCTTACTCGGATGGATAATTTCCGTGATGAAGGGCACATCCGTCGTGACTACTATGACATCGATGACTGGTCCATGATGCATGTCATTTTCGAAGATAATACCCTCGCCACGGTTTTTGCGTCGGACATTATCCTTGGCGGCATTCATAACTGGCTTGAGGTCGCTGCAAATAACCATCGAACCATATGCAATATCAATCCCAACACGGCCATGCAGGTCTATAACCCCAAAGAATCGAACTTTGATGATATATATACCGTTGAAAAGATCGAGACCAAGCAAGGATGGACTAACATACCACCCGATGAGGATTGGTTTACGGGATACCCCCAGGAAATTGAGGCCTTTTATCGGACTATCGCCTACGATGAGCCTCTCGAAAGCGACAGCCGCCTCGCCGCAGACACCATTTCGACCATTTATAGCGCCTATGTATCGGCTGAACGCAAGGGCGCCGAGGTTTCCGTACGGGCGTTTTAAGGGTATGATATGACCAAAGAAGTCGTGGACATCATTGGTTTACAACCATGTTTTGATGGGTAACACAAAGGGTGAGAGAGTCATGACGAGTGA
>PWNM01000107.1 GCA_003557825.1 Candidatus Hydrogenedentota bacterium
CTCTATAGTAGTTCGCGTACTGGCCCTCGCCTACCCGCGCGTAATACCGATGGAGCCAGAACCATGTATTGGCCGCAAGGCCCACGCGTTGATCCTCTGGGACCAGCGACCAAATACCTCCCGCATGGCGACGATACGCCGCGGGAAGGATATCGTGATGAAACTTTGCTTTACCAAAATGGCCGATCAGGGAAAGAAAAAAAACATCCCCATTGATGACCCGACGTCTTTCCGGCGCTTTCGGGACAGGAATATTCCGGTAAACCCAGGTAAGCGGAAACAGCCAAGCCTCGTTGCGAATCAGTTCTTCACGGCTGTGGTCGCGCCGTCTAAGTTGGTACATTCCGCGGTCTTTCAATTTATCGTCGTTCTCATCCACCTCTACGACATCGTGACCACTAATTACGTAATCCGGGTTCTCTTCAAGAAAGATGACCTGAGTCTGGAGTTTGAGCGGGTCTATCCAGTAATCGTCACCTTCGCAGACAGCAATGTAGTCTCCCCGCAACAATGGTACGACGAATCTGCCCCACGGGATGCCCTGCGAACGTAGGTTTTCTGGCTGAAGAACACCTTTGATCAGTCGAGGATATTTGTCTATGTAGCCGCGAACAATGTCTGCGGTCCCATCGTCAGAGGCATCATCGTGGATGATGATCTCGACGGGAAAAGTGGTCTTCTGCATCAAGAACCCCTTGATACATTGTTCGATGAACGGCGCGTGGTTGTACGTAATACAACGGATACTCACCAGGGGCTTGACGTTGTCGGGCCACTGGTGTTCGGTGATTGGGAGCGGCTCGGTAAGGCGCTGTGGCTGGGAGTCAGGCATTAGTGCCCTCGATTGGGGGAGGTGTGCTGAGGTCGCGGGGGAATTCTGCGACCATCAACTTGGTTTCTGAAACCGTGACGACCGGTGTGGCCGGGGAGCTCGGTGCACGTAACGGGCGCCCAGCCAAGCTTCGGGCCGGATCAACTCATCGCGACGGTGGTCGCGTCTTCGGTCCCTAGACAAAGCCGACTCACGCAACACAGTGTCGTGTTCGTCAACCTCGAATATGTCGTGACGACGGAGAACGTATTCAGGGTTCGCTTCTAGAAAATTGACCTGTTTTTGCAGTTTTTCCGGATCCGTCCAGTAATCATCGCCCTCGCAGAATGCGATATAGTCCCCGCGCAGCATGGGAGCAAGGAACTCGCCTCTCCTGAGCCCTCGCGGCCGCAGATTCTTTGGTTGAAGTATGGCTTTTATAAGCCGCGGGAACCGCTCAAGCAATTGTTGAATGAATTCCTGAGTCCCATCAGTCGACGCATCATCGTGAAAAACGATCTCCACCGGGAAGGTCGTTTCCTGCATCAGGAACCCTTCAACGCATTTCTCGATGAACCTGGCATGATTGTAGGTGGTGCAGAGTATCGTGACGACAGGCTTGGTGCCCTCAGGCCACTCCTGATCCGCAATTCGCGCCGCCTTGGCAGCGTGTTTGAGGCTAGCCTCGGTCATGAATGCTTCCTCGTACAGAGCCGCCACACAACGGGCGCGCCCGATCAACGAAAGGAGGTCCAGTCAGGCCTCCGGGTTTACGGCTTTGTCGCCCGTTTCGGCACCATACGCACGATGAAGCCGCGCATACGCGCCGGCACCAGTCTTCTGAGAAGGAGGAACAGGGTCATCGGCATCAGGCCTTGCAAGTGGCGTACCTTAATCTGGTGCTTGAGGCGGCGCTTATGCCTCTCGAAATGTTCATGGTACCGAAACCCCAGAAACTCGTCATAGTCGTCGATTCTGTACAGAAGTTTCTCTTCCCGGTTTTTTTTCCCGCTCCATAATCCACCCTCGTGTACTCGGTAGACGGACATTCTATCTCTTATCTTGACTACGGTGCCGTGCTCCCCCAACGCCATGCCCAGCATCCAATCAGCGAAACCCAACTCATGGATAGCCTCGGGCAGTTTCTGGAACGCGGTTCGCCTTATTACGCAAGCCGAAAGGTTGCCGATATGGTTCTGTTCAGCCAGCATTCCGGTGGTAATCAATTCATATTTCTTTTGTGGCGCCACCCCGGTGTTTTGCAGGGACTTCTTTTTCGCAACAAAGCTCTCCATGTTTCCTGTATGTTTCTTGTGGTCGAAGATCCAATAGGTATTGAACGTCATTGCGCACTCTGGATGCGCATCCAGGTAGGACACATGTTTGACCAACCGATTGGAATCGATCCAGCAATCGTCGCCCTCAAGGATCGCGATGTATTCACCGGCACAACTGGTAAGACCCCTTTGATAGTTTTTCCGCATGCCGAGATTGGCCGGGCTTTCCAATATCTTATAGACAAGCTCGCTCGGCTTGACCGCACGTTCGATACAGCTTAGCGTTCCGTCCGTCGAGCAATCATCGGCAACAACGAGCTCCACAGGAAAAGGCACTGATTGCGCGAGGATACCGCTCAGGCACTCTTCGATATAGGGCCGCTGGTTGTATGTTACGAGCAGAATGGACAGCTTCATTGATCAAATCCCCAAGCGAGGTAGAGCACGGAACCGCGTGACCCGGTATCGTTCCCAATGGGCGAATGAGGCCAAGCCCGGATCCCGAGTCAGACAGTCGCGACTGGGGTGACTGGCGAACCGACCGCCCCCGGTAATCGAAGTGGCGTCGCGGTGAGCAGGAATGCTGATCGGCCGCGGGCCTTCAACCAGTACGCAAGGTCGGCGAGAAACCAGAGCTCGCCCAAGTGCACGCCAAGC
>PWNM01000019.1 GCA_003557825.1 Candidatus Hydrogenedentota bacterium
CCACGGCAAACCCGGCACCAGCCGCAGTTACGAAATCTCAAGTCCTGTTACCGTGCGGACCGGTCCCGATATCCGATTCGGCGGCTGAAATATTCAGACGCTTGCAAGAGCGCAATTCCGCATTTCACCGAGGCGGCCAGGTACATGAGGTGACTTGCGACACGGACGGACGACTCAGACTTGAACCCATACGGCCCGAAGCGTTCAGGTCGCGAATAGAAAAGCTCGGACCAACTGCCGTTGTAATCAAGACGCCGAGAGGCAAAACTGCAATCCAAGAGAAACGCCCAACCGGCGAGGATTGCAAAGCCATTCTTGCCAGCACCGAGGCGCGCGAAATCCTGAACCCTATAGCAACTATTTTCGGCGCCCCGGTATTGATCCCGCGAGGCGACGACGTGGTAACGCTTGGCAAGGGTTATCATCCCGACCGCGGGGGAATCTTCATAACCGACGGCGAGACCATGGACGATATCCCTCTCGAAGATGCCGCCGGCCGGATCGAAGACTTATTGATCGACTTTCTGTTCGTGTCGCCATCCGATAAAACCCGGGCGCTATCGACCATCATATCGCCAGCCCTTCGATTTGGCGGCCACATTCGAGGAAATATCCCGATCCATAGCAACGAGGCGGCCGAAAAGCAGACAGGAAAAGGCTATAACCTCGAGGTCACAGCGGCCATTTACAACGAGCGGCCCGCCCTTGTGACCCAAAAAAATAGCGGAGTCGGAGGATTCGACGAGGCACTACAGCAACGGTTGATCGACGGCCGGCCAATTATACAAATGGACAACCTGCGAGCCAAGCTCGACAGCCCGTTTCTGGAGGCGACACTCACAGCACCCGGCGAAGTTGGATGCCGGGTTCCGCACCGTGGCGAAATCTATATCGATCCCCGATCATTCTTTTTTTGTGCGACCAGCAACGGGCTTGAATCGACGCCGGACCTAGCCGCCCGATCCTGTATTGTGCGCCTACGGAAACAACCCGCGACATTCCGGTTCAATCGTTGGCCCGAAGGCGATTTAATCACTCACGTCCGCGCCGGCCAAGCGTACTACCTGGCCGCCGTGCATAGCATCATCCGGTCATGGTGGAAGGCCGGCGCGCCCAAGGCCGACCCGATAGGACACGACTTCAGAGAATGGGCCGCCACCGTTGGAGGAATTATTCGCCACGCATGGCCGGAAGCGGCGCCCTTGCTCGACGGCCACCGAGACGCTCAGGAGCGGACCGCCAACCCAAGCGCCGGTTGGCTCCGGTCGATCTGTATTGCCATTGCTGAGGCCGGCCGCATAGACGAGCGGTTCACAGCAACAGACTTCGCGGAGCTATCCACGGAACGCGGAATCGCCATCCCGGGACTCGGAGAGCAACTGGACGAGGCCAAAGCTAAGCGAGCGGTGGGAATGATACTGGCCCGCCTGATACCGGACGAAAGCGTCGCAGTGGATGAATTCGAGATCGAACGGCGAATCGAGACTCGGGAACGGGAAGACCGCCCCGGCAGCTTCGAGGCCAAAACTTACCGAATCAGGCACCAAAAACCATGAAGTACACCAAGTACAGCAAGTACAGTAACCCATACAACCCCATAAGAATGTATATCATTCTAAGAAAGTATAGGGGGTTGCTGTACTTACTGTACCTATGGCAGAGGCCACAACCCCAAGGACGGAGAAAGAACAATGACAAATGCAACGATTCAGAGCGATGAGACGGCTTGCCGTCATAATCCGGCACCACCCCGGATGGATTGCCAGACCAAACCACAGGCGAATGTTGATCCGTATGTTTCGCGACCACGTTATCGCGCCCAGGCCGGCGGCGACCGGAGATTTGACACCATGAGCACCATGCAACGCCCGCCCCACGTGCCGATCATACCATTGATCCAATGGATAATGCAGGACAAGCGCCGCATGATCCAGTTCGCCGAGGCGGTCGCCAGCGCGATCATCAAAATTTCACAACCGCCGGCAAACCGGCAACAACAAAAGATGAAACAATGACAACCCCAACCAATAAATCAGTCACAAGACAGCAACGCCGGGCGATAAAAAAGCGAAGTGAATTGATAGATTCAGCGTCCACAATATTCCGTCAATTGGGGGCCGATCCAGACGGAACACCGGAAGATTGTAGACTCCACGGTTTATTTGGGTACATCGTTTTAACATGCGACGAAACTCGTAAAGCCAGAGAAACAATTATCGACCTGGGTACACAGTTTCAAGACGATGCGCTCAACATATAGTAGCCATTGAAATTTAATATACTATTTGTTGTGTTTTGTCCCCTTGGCCGTCGCCTTGTCGTTTGTCACAACTTCGCGCAATTCTTCAAAACGGCGTGTAATACGGAAGTTCCGTTAACAAGTGTTGTTGTACGCGCTTTTCATTGAAAAATCACAAGCAGGGAAAATTGTCCCGTGTTATTGGCGGTTGGTAAGTTATGTGATATGTGCTTGATTTCGGCTTGTATCTCTTGCGGGGTTATGCCATTCTCTACCGGCAAAGGGAACCGGCAGATGACGACAAAAGCCTTATTTGGTCGATACATCAAAGAATTGACCGCCGTGGCGCAACAAGGCGACGCACGGGAGGAAAGCTATTATTCCTCGCTTTCCTCTATGCTGGAAAGCTTAGCTGGCGATACCGGCCGCGATCATGTTCGCGTGACGACCCTTCCCAAGCCGACCGACGCCGGTAATCCTGACTTCCGTATTTGGGACGG
>PWNM01000243.1 GCA_003557825.1 Candidatus Hydrogenedentota bacterium
GCTTTTGCCCTTCCGGCGCCGCCTTTTCGGATTCCTCAGGCTGCTCAGTAGCTTTCTGGGCCGCTTGTTCTTTTTCCCGCTGAACTTGGGCTTTCCAGTCTTCGTCTATGATGATCTTTTTTTCTTCGTCCGCCATGGAATACGCTTCCTTCTAGTGGTTAGTGCCGCATGCGAGTCCAATGCAGGCGCCCCGTACCCGGGGGTCGGGGCGGGGCGCCTGTCTCGTAAGTCTAGAATCGTACCGACTCGAAAGACACGCTGGCGACCATACTACTTGTTCTTGTGGCGATTCGCGCGACGCTTTTTCTTACGCTTGTGCTTAGCGATCTTCGCGCGCCGCACTTTTCTGCCTCCGGCCATGCGTCAGCTCCTTTCGTTGTCGTTGGTGTTTACTAACATTCAAAAAATTTTCTCTACCTATGCGCCTAGCCAGCCATCGTCCGGCATGGGATAACGCATCAGTTCCGTTTCATCGAAAAATAACCCAATTTCACGCCGCGCCGTCTCAGTCGAATCCGAAGCATGAACGATGTTGTTTCGGATGGTCATGCCGAAATCGCCCCGAATGGTCCCCCGATCGGCTTGTTGGGAATCGGTCGCTCCATTCAATTGGCGTATCACCGCAATGGCATTGGGTCCTTCCCAAACCATCTGAACGCTGGGACCGGATGTAATAAACGACACCAAATCCGAGTAGAACGCTTTTTGACGATGCTCAGCATAGTGCTGTTCAGCCAGCGCGGTACTTATTACCTGCATTTTTAGGCCGATGAGCTTCAGGCCTTTGGCTTCATACCGCCTTACTACCTCGCCAAGTAACCGCCGCCCAATGCCATCGGGTTTGACCATCACAAAGGTCCGTTCTATCAAGAGGCGTTTCCTTCAGCGCATTGGATTCGTTCGATCTGGGTTGCATCCCAGCCATATGTCAATCCCGAAACCAAACCCTTTGGGAATAGCAGTCTGCAACGCCGAACGCAGTCGAAAAGTTTACCAAAAGTCTCCACACAAAGACAAATTGCCGTCCTGGAGCAACACTCCATAGTTTATGCTTGCGATTCAAAGTAAAACATTGCAATACATGCTGATTTTAACTATGCTAAGACTAAATACTGGAGCGGGCATATGCTCACCTTACGGGAGGTGATAGAAAACAGATTGCATGTCGTTAGAAACAGGTCATTAGGTTGGTAGATGATGCAAACAGGAGAGACAACATGCGAAATAAGACTAGGGGATTCACATTGATTGAGCTGTTGGTGGTGATCGCCATCATCGCGATACTGGCAGCCATTTTATTGCCTGCGTTGGCCCGGGCGCGAGAAGCCGCCCGACGGGCATCGTGCGCAAATAACCTGAAGCAATGGGGGCTGATCTTGAAAATGTATTCGAGTGAGACCCGCACCGGCCATTTGCCCCCGGGCAGCAACCTTTCGGCATTGGGGTGGAGCTCATGGCTCGGGGTGAACAGCGAAGTGCTGTACCCCGATTACTGGAATGACCCCAATATCGCTATCTGCCCATCGGATAGCCGAGCTGACTGGGACAGCCCGATCTGGGGCTTCAACGTCCCCGACCTGCCCAGCGAGGATCTCAACGAATTGCTGAACAATGTCTCCCATCCAAACGAAGAGATCGAACGGGTGGCACGGCATACCATATTGCAATGGCCGTATAGCTATCTCTACATGCCCTATGCCGTTTCGACAGGGGCACAGCTTTATGACTGCATGCGGCTCATCGGCCGGAACGCCCCGCGCCCCATTGATGAGATCTGGCCCGTAATCTATTCCGGCGCTGATCTTGCCGAAGCCGGAGGCGTGCCCCATGACCACTCCCGCGAACTATGGGCCAAACAACGGGACATTGATTCGTCTTACATTGCGGGACATGGCAACACGGCCCGAGATCAAGGCTTCCTCGACGAGGATGGGACGCCCTTGCCGAACAATTATCACCGCACGCGCGAGGGGATTGAACGCTTTTTCATCACCGACATCAACAACCCCGCAAGCGGCGCGATGGCCCAGAGTACCCTTCCTATCATGTGGGATTCCTATGCGGCCCAAGCGGATGTGGACGATGTCGTCGCCCATCCTGTTTCCGGCCTTAGCCCCGGCGTGGCATTGTTCAACCACGTTCCGGGAGGCTCAAATGTCCTCTTTATGGACGGCCACGTCGAGTTTATCCGCTATAACGAGGGTCGGTTTCCTGCCGGTCCCAGCGGTCCGGACGAAGTCTGGAACGGCGGTCGTCAGTTGCCGTATATCATGGCCATGGGCGGTGGAGCCGGTTAAGCGTATCTGATGAGTCAGAACCACCTTTAGGAAACAGAGGGGCCTCATACGAGGCCCCTTTGTTGATCACACACTCATCACGCCTCCATGGGCTGTGGCTAACGTAGTTCAGATACTGCCGGCACGATAAGCGTTGCTGAGCCTTCTCTGCACCAACACCAACGCACCATGTAGTTTTCGAACGCTTCAAATCCCTTCACACCCTTAGCGATCGTTGGTTGTATCGTACGGGGCTTCCCTACCGCCATGCCATAGTCCTATTTTCAGGTTCCCCGAAACGTCGCATCAGTGCATTCGCCAATTATACTGACCGAATTACGGGTATTGACAACAAGCCAACATTGGCATATGCTATTGAATAAGTAATGTCATGCAAATTACGTAAACGTTGCACGAAAGGAGGTGACGGATCCAGAAAAACGAGATTCCTGTTGATCACAATCGAAGCAAATATGATTAGACGACATTAGGGAGAAGCAACATGAATACGAAACTAAAAGGATTTACCTTGATCGAGTTGTTGGTGGTGATTGCGATCATCGCAATCCTAGCCGCCATTTTGCTGCCGGCGTTGGCCCGGGCACGAGAAGCAGCACGACGGGCATCGTGCGCGAACAACCTCAAACAATGGGGGTTGATAGTCAAGATGTATTCGAGTGAGACCCGTTCGGGGCACTTGCCCCCGGGCAGCAATCTGTCGGCTTTGGGCTGGACCTCGTGGCTTGGGGTGAACAGCGAAGTGCTGTATCCAGACTATTGGAACGACCCGAATATCATGATTTGTCCCTCAGATAGTCGTGCGGACTGGGAAAGCCCAATTTGGGGTGTCAGTCTGCCAAATCTCCCCAGCGAGAATCTCAATGAACTCATTGAGAACGTGTCCCACCCGAATGCGGAAATCGAGCGCGTCGCGCGCCACACGATCCTTCAGTGGCCCTACAGCTATATCTATATGCCCTATGCTGTTTCGACAGGGGCACAGCTCTATGATTGCATGCGGCTTATCGGCCGGAACGCCCCGCGGCCCATCAGTGAGATTTGGCCGGTTATCTATTCCGGAGCACAACTGGCCGAGGCGGGCGGCGTACCGTTTGACCATGCTCGAGAGCTTTGGGCCAAGCAGCGGGACATTGATGCCGGCTATATCAATGGACATGGCGCTACCGCACGTCTACAAGGCTACTTGGATGAGGACGGTACGCCGTTACCCAGCAGCTATCCCCGTACGCGCGAAGGGATTGAGCGGTTCTTTATTACCGACATCAACAACCCGGCAGCAGGCGCGATGGCGCAGAGCACCCTGCCGATTATGTGGGATGCCTATGCTGCACAGGCCAATATCGATGGCGTCGTAGCCCATCCGGTAACCGGACTCAGCCAGGGCGTGGTGTTATTCAATCATGTACCTGGTGGATCAAATGTCCTGTACATGGACGGTCATGTCGAATTCGTCCGCTACAACGAAGGTCGATTCCCGGCCGGACCAAGCGGCCCGAATGAACCCTGGAACGGAGGCCGTCAACTGCCTTACCTCATGGCCATGCACGGCGGCGCTGGCTAAGTTCGACTTTACTTTTAACCACTTATGATTACAACGAGGGGGCTCCACACGGAGCCCCTCATTTTGTCTAGTGGTCGATACCTATTGATTGGGACTGTGCTCAATGCGAAAGGCCTGTTCACCGTCTTTGGGGAGATTGCCCCGCAAAACCGTATTTCCGAAGACGCCCGAAGGGCGTACATCAAGAACCTCATCATCCACCAGGAGCCGATAGGACGACTCGGGCGAAAGCCCTTCGGTCAGTTCGAAACGCCAGCTTGTGCCTCGATTTCCATGTATCGTGCCCTGGACAGCCACGCGGTTATCGATATCCCACTCGGTCACGGTGATCCGGCCTGGAGATGTAGACTGCACGGAAAAGCCGGGCAGCGCCTTTGCATCGAACGGGAAGCGACCATACTCATAATCTGCCCTTGGAGACACATAGGTGGGAATGCCCAGATGGAGCCCCGAGAACCATCCCGCCAGTAGAATGCGCTCGCTCCCATGGTAACGCCAGCCGGGATGGTTGTTTCCATAGTTGTTGCGGCCTTGATAGTAGAGAATGCGGTTTGCGCTGTCCACCAGATGGCCTTGGGGATCACGCAGAAACTGACCGTAGTCCACACCGCCTTCGCGCCAATCATCGATGCCAACCGCAGGCTCGTGCCACACCGGTTCGAAATCCGAGAAATGAATACCATCCTTCGACTGGGCACGGTGGACGCCGAGATGGAGACCGAAGGCGTAGAGCCAAAAGGTCTCCGACTGGCCATCGTAATAGGCGCTGGGGTGCCGGTGAATGCCCATTTCAATGATGTTCTGTTGCTCCCAGTGTTTGCCGTCGGTCGAAGTGTAGACGGCAAAATCCGTGTTCGTCGGGCTGATGGCATACAGGTAGAACGTGCCGTTTACATAGACCACGTCCGGATCCTTGGTAAACTGGTCTCCGATGACGACGCCTTCGTCCTCCCATTCAATGCCATCGGAGCTGTGGCAGTAGGCGACAAACCACCCCTCGCCGGGAATCTCAACGGTATACCAGCCGTGATAAGTTCCATCCACGTTGAGCACGGTGATCTTTTCATGGCTGGTAAACCGATCGGGGTCAGGGAAGAACAGCGGATTGTCGGCATGTTTTTCCCAATTCAAACCGTCGGAACTCGATGCAAATCCGTAGCCGGCTCCCCGGGTCTCGTTGTTTCGGATGCGGTACCACATGCAATAGTCGCCTGCATCATCGACATAGAGCGTGTGGCCGCCGACCCAGTTGCCCTCCGCCTGAGCTACATCGCCCTTTTGGGGTAGGACCACATAATGGGGAACGGAGGCACGGGTCCAGGTTTCCGCGGGGACCCGATAGGGAGCGCCATGGACGGTTATGTCGTCGAAATCAATGATAGCATCGCTGCCCGCCGGTGTTTCGACATACAGCGCCAGGGCAGAAGGAACGACTTGGGTGGTCGTGTCGAATTCTACAAGCGTCTCGCGACTGGAGCTGTCCTGTACGCGGGCGGTCATGGAGCCCCATGGATCGACTGCCACGCTCAGCGTGTAGACATGGCCGGGTTCGAGACTCAGGGCCTGATGCTGTGGATTGGCACAATCCTGGGCGTCTACATGAAGACCGGCAGACGCGGGTTCGATGTGGATGCCGCTGAATTTCTCGTACGTTTCAAGCAACATCAGCCCGGCGCGAAAACCGCCGTTCGTGTGTTGGACTCGCACCTGCACGGTCGCTGTAAAGGGAGCCGCCAGATAGAAAGCATTGCTCACCAGGAACCATTCGTGGTGGTCCTCTCCCCCATCCCAGCGTAACGAGTGGGAACCGCTAATCGGATCGGTGTCTGAAGCACTGAATCGGGGACGGATCCATTCCGTCGAATCGCCCCGGTATTTCGCCAGGAAATGGCGGTAGTCGCCCGTCTCAAAACTGTCGAAATTGGATGGTAAAAGCCCCGGCTGGTGATCGGCGTAGGCAACCGGGCCGGCCATGATGGCCAAAAGGCATAGCGTCATGATTGCAGTTCTGACATACATCGTCTTATGGTCCTCCCTTAATTGGCTGCAAAGGTATCCGCTCCATTCGGAACGCCACAGTGTACCGTACATGGACCCAAATTAACAGCCACGTTTCTCGTAAATGGAATGCTATCTGCTGATCTGCTAGAGTCTGAAGCATAATGACCGGAGAAGGAAGAAACAACGAAAGGGGAACCCAATGTCCAAATCGATTAACCGCCGCACATTTCTAGCTGCTTCGGCCGCCATGGCCGCTGCGCCCATGATTCTACCTTCCACCGCATGGGGACAGAACGCCCCGTCCAATCGTATCCATATTGGCTGTATTGGACTTGCGGGCATGGGAATGGCCAATATCAACTCGTTTTTACGCCATGATGATTGCAGGGTAATCGCATTGTGTGACGTGGATCGGAACGTACTGCGCAGCCGTGAAGAAGCCATTAACAACCACTACGGCGACCAAGCTTGTCAGGCCTATACGGATTACCGAGAGTTGATCGCACAGGACGATATCGATGCCGTGATGATCGCCACGCCGGACCAGTGGCATGCGCCGATGGCTATGGCTGCCGCAAAAGCAGGAAAAGATATCTACTGCGAGAAACCCATTACCCACACCTTCGCCGAAGGCGCGCGCCTGATGGCCACATTGAGAGAACACGATTGTATCTGGCAAATGGGAGCATGGCAACGAAGCCAGTTTCATTTCCGACGCGCCGTGGATATTGTGCAGAACGGACTGCTCGGGGAGATCCAGTTCGTCGACATCGGTTTGCCTTCGGGTGAACCCTTCCCGCCACAGAATGGGGAGCATGAACCGCCGGACCACGTGGACTACGACGCATGGTGCGGTCCGAGTCCCATGCTGCCGTTCCATCCGGATCGGTTCCATTTCCAGTGGCGCTGGAACTATCATTTTGGTGCAGGGCAGCTCATGGACTGGATTGGCCATCACAACGACATCGCTCATTGGGCCTTGGAAGAGGAATTGGGTGGACCTGTCGCCGTTCAGATGAATGAGTACCGCGTACCGGAACGCACAGACGTCTGGAATGCATCCTGGCGATATGATCTAACATGCTGGTACGATCGAGGATTCACAACGCGGATAACAAACATGGCACGACGGGGGACGACGTTCTACGGTTCCGAAGGATGGGTTCATGTAAGCCGGGGCACATTGGATACCATGAACCCGGAGTGGAAGGATCCCGCCTTTGACCCCGGACCCAAGAAAGCCTACGTATCGGACGACCACACCCGGAACTTCCTCGACTGCATCAAGAGCCGAGAACCCGCCATTACGCCGGCGGAATCGGCCCATCGTTCCATTACGCCGGGTCATTTGGGTCTCATCTCAGCGGCATTGGGGAATCGCCGCCTCGAATGGGATCCCGCAAACGAAACCTTGCTCAATGATGAAGACGGCGAAGCAACAAAGTTGCTGAATCAGCAAGGCGACCGCATGCCCTGGATGCCCTGGCGTGAGGAATGGGCCGGGGACCTGTTGGACGCTTGATCCGCCGCCAAAAAGTCAACCGCCGCCGGGTTCGACACAGACTCGGCGGCGGTCGTTTCTTTCGGTGGATGAGCTAATCAACCGGATGCAAGAACAAGTAATCCAGCCCGAACATATGATCCTCGGTGGCGTTGTCGTTGCGCCCTACGATTTCGGCCTTGATCACGTTCTGCCCTTCATGGAGATCGAATTCGCCCAGCATCTTTTCGACGGTGATCACTTCGTCGGGATGGTAAAAATCTATGGGATCGCCGGCAGGCTCGTCATTGATGTATAGCTGTACAACACCATAGTCATGGGCTTTGGTGAACCGGCCTTCGATCGCGTAGCGACCGGCGGATTCGACATCAAAGCCGAGTTCAAGGGTATCACCAACATCGGCATAGGTCCACCACTGCTGTTCGAGTCCACTCCATCCCCATTGGAGACTCTGTTGGACCTGAAGGTCGCCTCCGGTTTTCGAGAGCACTTCCATGTCCTGACCTTCCAGCGCGCCTTCGACTCCTTCCATGCCCTCAATGGGAGGCGCTTCCACTACGACCAAATCCTCAGACGTTAGGGGGACGAAGTTGTCTTGCGTACCCGGTTCGGCGTACCAATAGGAAATGACCGACATGCCGATCTCGCAGTCCTCCCAGTGCCAGACTTCCATGTCAAAGACCAGCGATTCGGTGAATGGAATGGCATCGATGATGTGGAAGCGGTTCACACAGGTTTGTCCATAGGAGCCCGGCCCATCGACACGAGGCTGGTTGTGATAAGCATGGCTGAACAGCTCCGTCGAACCCCAGGCGTAGCCGTAGTAGTCTTCGGTACCCGTCCCGAAATGACTGGGGAAATCCTCGCCATCAATATAGATTTTCTCGTCGCCCTCGCCCCACCATGTGGGTGTCGGGTTCATGACGTTGAGCATGTTGCCCACATAGACGCCCTTGCCGTCCACCTCGACATAATTCCAGTCCTGCCGCGGGATTGTGCGGATGGGATGCTCGGTTTTCCATTTTGCATGGAACCGAAGGGCGTTCTCAGGATCCTCATAGGCTCCCTGCACGATTTCGCCCGAAACACGTACTTGCATATCGGTGTGGTTGTGCAGGGCAAACCGCACGGACTCAGTAAAAGGCATAACCCAATGGCTGTACATAAGCCCGTTGTCGAGTACGCCGACGGGCAGCCCCTGGTAGGGGTTTACGCCCGGAGCGGATCCGAAGAAATCACCCAGAGGCGTATGGACCGAAGGCGTTGTTTCCCCATCAAAAGCGATCTCGAGCAGGTTGCCCCGTAAGGCGGCCTCGATATCCAGCGCATCCAGGCGCATAGTGAGCCGATAGATGGCCCCATGGCCGGGTAACGCAACATCAAGGGTCTCTCCTGCGGGGATGGCTTCATTGTAATAGGTGGTCTGAGAGCGTTCGGGGCGTTCGAAGACCTGGGGCGCCGCAAGCCGCTCGGCCACCTGTTGGATTTGTTGTTGATAGGCCAGGGCTTCGGCTGGGGAATAGGTTGCGACGGACACGTCCTCATTGTAGGTTCGGTAGTTGATGAGATAGTAGAAATTTTCCTCGCTGGCGGTCACCTTGCAATGCTCCGCATAGGGAATGGGCAGATAACTGTTCCACCCTCGACCGCGAATCCCCGCAATCGGTTCGATAAAGGGGGCGGTATCGCCGCGAAGCATGTCGCTAAACGGCATTTCAATGGTAGGCTCGTCTTCGCCGTCCAAATAGACGCGGATGATCGCCGCATTGTCGGGATTGGCGGACCAGATGCGCACTATTGCTCCCGGTCCTTCCGTATCCATCATGACGTATTCCGTCTCGCCGTTGCGCTCTTCGGTCCGGATGAACTGCCCCCAGTCCTGGTTGGCGAACCAGTTTTCATCGGTCAGTTCCGTCGGATCCGTCGAGCGCCGGTCGTAGCTCGAGAATTGCTTGCAAGTGTACGCCGGTTCGGGGAAACGGGTTAGCGCGGCCAGATCGAGCATTTCGTCTAACAGGACGCCCATGGTAATGTCCGCCTCGGCCGGTCCGGAGACCGGCTCAAGCCGGATATAGTCAATCCCGAACATATAGGCCGGGTGAGCCGCCTCGTTTTTCCCTACAATATCGGCGGTGATCTGGTTGGTTCCTTCCTGAAGGTTAAACACGCCAAGGGACCGCTCGTCGGCCGCAATAACATGGGGATGATAGAAATCGATGGGATCGCCGACGGATTCGTCGTTGATCATCAAATCGACTATGCCGTAATCATTGGCCTTGGTGAATCGGCCGATCACTTCATAGCGGCCTTCCTCTTCCACCGGGAAAGCGACGATCAGGGTATCACCCGGATCGGCATGGCGCCACCAGAGCTGCTCCGCGCCGCTCCATCGGAAGACAAATCCCTCTTGCACGTCGACGGTTCCACCGGTATAGGACACCACTTCCATGTCTTCGCCCTCGATGGCTCCTTCGACGCGTTCGATATCGGGTTCTTCGGGCAGGTCCACGAAAGTCAGCGATTCCGGAGTCAGCGATTCGAAGTTATCCGTGGAGCCCGGATCGGCATACCAATAGGAAATGGCCGCCATCCCGACTTCGGTTTCGGGCTCCAGGTGCCACACTTCCATGTCAAACCGGAGTGACTCCTCGAATGTGATGGTGTCAATGACATGGAATCGATTGACTGAGGTATGGCCATAGTTGCCTGGACCATCGCACCGGGGTTGATTATGGTAAGCGTGGGTAAACACTTCAGGCGAGCACCAGGCATAGCCGTAATAATCCTCGGTACCGGTTCCAAAGTGACTGGGGAAGTCCTCGCCGTCGATGTAGATCTTTTCGTCGCCCTCGCCCCACCACATGGGCGAGTGGTTGGTTACATGAAGCATATTGCCTACGTATTTTCCTCGGCCCGAGATTTCGGCATAGTTCCAGTCTTGGAAAGGTCGGGTAGGAATAGGGTATTCAGTTCGCCATTTTGCGTGGAACCGCATCGAGTTCTCATCCCACGAGTAGGGACCGACAACTACTTCGCCATTAAGTCGAAGGCGTTCATCGGTGTGGTTGGTAAGTCGGAATGTTACCGATTGTTGATACGGCATGACCCAATGGCTGTACATCGTTCCGTTCTCGAGGACCCCCATGGGCAAGGACTGATAGGGGTTGACGCCCGGGCCGGAGCCAAAAAAATCACCCAGGGGCGCATGGATAGATGGCGATGGTTCGTTATCGAAATGCACCTCGACCAAGGTTCCGCGAAGCGCCGCTTCAAGATCATCGGCATTGGCGCGCATGGTCACACGATACAGCGCGCCGGGCCCGGGCAGCGTTTCCTCCAATGTGGCTCCGGGCTCGAGCGTCTCAAAATAGTATTCCGTATGGGCTCCCGTTGGACGTTGAAATCGTTGGGGCTCCTCGAGTCGTTCCGCCACGGACTGGATGGCGTCCATGTAATTCGCGGCACATTCGGCCGTGTAGGTCTCGACCTCGACATCGGGCTCGTAGGTACGGTAGTTAATGTGATAATAGAATCCGCCACCCGTTGAGGTAACTTTGCA
>PWNM01000170.1 GCA_003557825.1 Candidatus Hydrogenedentota bacterium
AAGCACAGCGGGTAAGGGGAATCGAACCAACCCGCCCGTACGCTGTACGGTAGGAGCGATTGTGCCATTGCGGTAGATGATGCTGTGGGTTACGGTGACGTTGGCATTTTCTTCTACCACGACGCCGTAGTTCCGGTTAAAAATGATAGTACTGAACAAAACCCGGGGAAACGAGTTGCCGTCGGCATGGACCCCGATGTCACTCTGGCGGCCGTCAAGACTGCCGATGCTGCAATTGACAATAAATGGTCGAGCGTTGTCGCTGGTCTCATCGATGTAGATACCGGCGTCGCGATTATTGACGATGATGCAACGACTGATCGTCGGACTGCCTTCACGAATATGCACGCCGTAGTTGCCGCCCGTCAGCGTGAACCCCTCAATGAGCAGCCGGTCGGTCGGTGAATTCGGGTCATCAGGTTCGAGAACTTCGACCACACCTTCCGGAGTGGGCATCACCTCCCCTGTAATGGTAATGTTCCACGGGTTCAATTCGCGCACGGGGCGGATATGCAGATTGGCGTCGGCAGGAACCGAGAAACCTTCATATGTGACCGGTTCCGGCGGGTCGTCGTTATCGTTATCATTGTCGTTATCATTGTCGTTTTCGTTGCCGTTATCGGGCTGGAACCCCACTTCGACGCGGACGCGGGTATCGAGAGAACGGGACAAGGCAACCGCATCGTCGATTGCATTCTGTAAGTTGTCGCCTACCCCGACAAGAACGACCTCGATATCATTCTGAGCGCCGGCGGGAACGGCCAATGCCAGGCCGAACAGGAGGACCCCTATGGCCAGCGTCCGCAGTAGACCAGGCTTTCTATTCGTACGCGATGCAATGTGCTGCATAGTATTGGCTTCCATTCATATACCCTCGCATGGGGTTGCGATCTTCAGACAGGATAACAGGATAACCGGGATTGATATGGAATCAGAAGGCCTCATCGTATCCTCCCGCTCAACGTAAAGCTCATATAGAGACGCTCCATATCGATGATGATGACCTATGTGTTAACCTGACCGTGGAAGTATGCGTACCTTGCGCTTCACCTCCACCCGCTCTTCCCCGAAGTTGAGCAGCAATCCAACCGGTTTGTTTGTTGCGACCAAGTAGTTGACCAGTTGTGTTTCATGAGCCGCATTCAGTTTCCTGACTGCCTTTAGCTCTACAATAAGTGTACCATCAACTAGCATGTCTGCGACGAAGTCCCCAACTACCTCGTCTTCGTAATACACCTTAATCGGGCATTGAACTTCGACTTCGAGTCCATGTTTCTTCAGTTCAATGCCCATGGACCGCTCATAGACTGACTCCAGGAAACCAAAACCCAGTTTGTTATATACCGTAAAAGCGGCTCCAATCACCTTTTCAGTAAGGTGACTATATTCCATTTAGTTAATCCAAAAAATCCTGTTATCCTGTCTACTACTAGCGTTCATAGACGGTTCGTATCTTGCGTTCGGCCAGGACGTCGAAATCCGTTCGGTAGTTGCCGCCATCGGGTACGACGCCGGTTTGGGCCAGGACAATGATCTCGAAGATATTCGAGCGGGTGGTGATCAGATTGGCCATCCGCGAATAGCGGGCCGTCGCCTCCCAGAACTGGGCCTCCTCCTCATCGAGGGTTCCCTCGAGAGTGAGATCAATATAGCCGGGATGTTCGTAGTCCATCAGAATGCCGCCCCTGGCGTATAGCTCGGATGGATTCCGGTAATAGCGTCCATCGGCATGCTCGGTACGTCCCAAGGCGACCTGATTGGCTACCACCAGGTTGTTGAGAATGTTGTTCAGATTGGCATGGTCCATTACGTCGCCAACGCCCAGGTTCATCCCATCGTTGGGATACAGTAATGTGCCTTCGGCCCAATCCACCGTCGCCAAGACTCCGGGTATTCCCACCATGGTGTTGCGCGGGGCGATGGTATTGGCGCCTTCTCGGATCTCGGTCGTCGCCGTGTTGATGTTGATGCGGCCCATTGTCCGTCGCGTACCCACAAGGATCACCCGCGAGAACCGATTCATCGCGCCGCCCATGGCTCCGTTGGCAATGCGTACCGCCAGCATGTTGTTCTCGACGTTCACCCGACCATAATGGATGATTCCGTCGGGCGAGGGTATGGCGGCCGTCATTTCGCCAAAGGATTCGGCGGGGTTGAGATCCGCCGGGGTCGCGCCCCATACGCGCCGATTGCCCGTTCGGTCGGTGAAGACCTCGACGGTCATGGGCAAGTCGTCGGGTTCCACAAAGCGTGTGGCGCGCAACAAGGCATTCATGCCTATGTCATGAGCAGGCGCTTCATCAATTCCAAGGGGGCGATCGCTAAAGAGCACATCCTTGGCCAGATCGGGCAGTTGACGGAGCCCATCAAGGTTTTCGGCGGTGGCGATGTAGACATCGTATTCACCGTTCTCGACGCCCGCTTCCGGCCCCCACACAAAGAGCGCCTCGGCGGGTTCGCCGTCATCCAAGGTAGGATCAAAGCCTTCTGGGTTGGTCGAGGTGTACATGACGGCGCGTTTATCGAGAGGCCAACGCCGCAGACGCGGTTCGACGGTCAGATCGTTGAGCACCGCGGGATAGGCCCCGTCCAAAGGATAGGGACTGGGGATAGCGTCGGTAATGCCCCAATCCGCGGCCAGTATGGTTTTTGCATCGAACATTTCTTCGGGACTGCGGAAAAGGAAGTTTTGCTGCGTATCGTAGGTCGTGACAAACGGATCCTCGTCCG
>PWNM01000514.1 GCA_003557825.1 Candidatus Hydrogenedentota bacterium
GCTCGGCCCGACGGCCGACAGCAGCGGTGTTTTCGTTGTGGCGGAGGGATTTACTATGGGGACAAGGGATATATTGACCCGCGGCGGGGTGGCTGTCTATCATGGACCGATAGGCTGCGCGAGGCGACGACGGTCGAGAGAGGGAGGACTTCATGGAGAGCACCTTGGTATTGGATGCCCGGGCCGAGCTTGGCGAAGGGCCGGTGTGGGACAGTTCCAACGGCGTCCTTTGGTGGGTGGACATCATCCCCGGTCGGGTACACCGATTCGACCCCGAAAGCGGCGAGGATCGTTCCTTTGCGGTGGGCGAGATGGTGGGCGCAGTCGCCCTCGAGGCCAACGGCAGCATGCTCGTCGCCGCACGGTCGGGGCTGCGCCGGATCGGCGCGCCGGATCTGAACCGCTGGATCGCCCACGGAGACGAAGCGCCCCGGTCGTCTGAGCACCCCTTGCCCACGCCCCTCATGCCGAATGTCCGATTCAACGACGCCAAATGCGACCCGGCGGGCCGGTTTTGGATGGGCACCATGGATCTCAATGCCGAACCGGGCCAGGGATCCCTCTATTGCTTTTTCCCCGATGGCCGCATCCGGGTCAAAAAAGACGGCGTCACCGTATCCAATGGCCTGGCCTGGGACACGCGGGTCGGCGCCATGTATTACATCGATACCGCCACCCAGTCCGTCTCCGCCTTTGACTACGATGTGGCCATGGGCACGATCGACAACGAACGGACCGTGATCGAAATCGACCCGGACCAGGGCGCGCCCGACGGCATGGCCATCGATTCGGACGGCATGCTGTGGATTGCCCTGTGGGGCGGGAGCGCCGTGGGCCGGTGGAATCCGGAAACGGGCGAGCAGCTCGATTCCATCGCGGTCGATGCGCCCCAGGTCACGTCGTGCATGTTCGGCGGTCCCGATCACAAAACGCTCTACATCACCACGGCCCGGGTCGGACTGGACGCGGCCACCCTCGAGGCCCACCCCCACGCGGGCGGATTGTTCCAAGCCGACTGCGACGTGGTCGGCATCGTTCCGCCGGCCTATGCGCAGTAGTTCATTCACCCAACCCGACACGATTCAGGAGGCATGACCATGAGGAGCCTGGTACCCATGATGATCTTGGCAAGCACGACGGCCTGGGGGATTGCGCCCACGGCCGACCAAAGTACGGTGAACGTCCGTTGGCCCGACGCTTCGCGGGAGGTCCTGCACATCGAAGGCCAAACCTACCGGGCCGAATTGGGCGTGGCCGAACCCGGACTGCGGCTATACGGCGAGCAGGAAACGCCCCTGCTCGAACTGCCCGCGGGAGCCTTCATGCTCGGCGATGTCCCCGTCACGGGACCGGGCCGGATCAACATCTACAGCTTCGGCACGCAGATGTACCAGATCCACCTGCGCGACCTCGAGGCCGAGGGATTCGAAAACGGCGAGATCGAGATGGCCCTGTATTGTTACGGCGACCGGATCTTCATCCAGGGCAACGCCCGCCGCTATGACGACGTCGATCCGCCCCAGCCGCGGTTTGGCGAATGGCGCATCGACGAAACCCAGGCCGGCGAACCCAGGTCGGAGACCCGCCTGAACGCCGACCTCCGGGCCATGGTATTCGAGCCGCAGACCACCGAGGACCTCGCCCCGCCCCGAACGCGTCGTACCGCCCTGGCCGCCGTGGTGGGACGGTCCGAAGACGACCTTACCCGACTCGTGACCCAGGAAACCCGGGCGGACCAAGTCACCTTCGAACTCGACGGCGGCGTCCTCGACGGCTACATGCCGGACAAAGGCTTTTATCAGATCACCACCGTCTTCCGCGGCCCCTTCAGCTTCGAAGATGCCTGGATCAACCCGAACATGCGGGTCGAGGTGGACATGACCGTCGAGAGCCCCTTCGACGCCGACATCATCTGCAACGTCCGCAACACCTACGGCACCCTCGAGGCCTCCGTCGTGACCGACGAACACGGGTTCCCCCTGCCCGTGCAGGTGCAGGTGAGCAAGAACTTCGGAGGCGAATTCGAGGAAGGCCGCGAGGAAGGCGACGCCTCCTACGGCGAGGCCTATGTGCCCATATCCGTCGGTCCCGACGAACCCTTTGTCGGACAGGTCTACCACCTCTGGGGTAATTGGGGTACCCGCCCCCTCAAACAGATCTCGTCCATCCGGTTTTTCCACCACTACTTCCACGCGTCCCTCGGACCCACGGAAACGTTCTGCTACACCCCCTTCGAATACCCCCGCGACGACGGCGGCAACTACATCCTGGCCGACGTGCGGGGCTTGTCCAACTTCGCCTGGCCGGGTCAACCCCAGCATGACCACGTCTCGGTGGTGGGCGGGTTGCGCTACAAATCCGGCGGCGAATGGATCAACCAGCTCCATCAACGCACCGAGATCTTCCTGACGTCGCCGGTCATGGCCAGTTTCGCCCTCGACTACCTCAGCGAAGACGGCAAGGTCGATACACGCCTCGAGATCTTCGAGCTGCCCCAGACCGACGAGGCCCGCGCCTTCGTCAAGATGCGCATGAACGTACGCGAACCCGTCGAACTCGATGGACCCAGCGCCCACAACCTGCGCTTCCTCAACGCCGGAGCCTACATCGTCCGCACGGTCTGGCCCCAGGTGGACTATACCAATGCCGACGGCGAGACCGCCGTGGTCGATGTGCCCGCCGACAACACATGGACCCTCGAGGGCGAACCCCTCGGCCCCGAATAC
>PWNM01000612.1 GCA_003557825.1 Candidatus Hydrogenedentota bacterium
ATCCGAACTTAAACGGCAAATATCGATGCTAGACAGACACAAGACGTCAGGTTGAAAACCTTGTGACCAAAACGCGGCGAATTTTCCGGCAGAGAGACGCCTGACCCAAGAGACATCGATTCCTACGTGTTTTTAAAAGAAAAATGAAAGTGGTTTATCGGCCTGAAAAGCCAAGTTAACTTTTCTGGGGATTAGTATAAATTAAACAATGAAAAAAGGCATAGCGATAATGGTCAAAACACTCGAATCACTCGAGCAAAGACGACTTCGCTTTGGTTCACTAGGGGCCTTGGATTTTTTGATTGACCGGGAAAAAGGGCGACTGGCCGAACTTGGGGTGGCATTGCCCTTGGGGCGTCTCGAAAAAACCGGGGAATCGCTTTTCGCTGGAGTTGTGGCGCCTCCATTTGAGGAGCAGATAGCGCTCGCTCGATCCACTGGCCATTTCCACACAAACTGGTACGTAACTACCTACCGGGGTGTGGGAGACCTGGGTAAAAATCCGATAGCGCACTATTTGCGCGAGGGTTCAGAGCTCGGCTTCAATCCGGGGAAGAACTTCGACACCCAGTTTTATCTTCAGACGTATCCAGACGCGGCTGCGAGTGGCTTGAACCCGCTTGTCCATTTTGCCCTGTACGGCAAAAAAGCTGGCTACACGACCAAGCCAAAAAAAATTGACCCACGCAAGCAGATCAATGTCATCCGTAACAAGTTACTTTCCATGGGCTTCACCGAACGTCCCTTGGCTGAGCTTACCGAGATTGCGACAATTGGAGACGACCCGATTGCACGCGCCCTGGCCGCCCGCGAGCTCGCGCTTTGGCATATGCGCGCGAAAACCGTGCGGGACTACCGTATCGCCCTAGCCTGGATCGCTCGCTCCCGCCTCAACGCCCCGGACCTTGATTTCCGCACCAAGCTGTCCACAGTGGAGCTGCTGTGCCATTTGCATTTGAATCAGCACGATGAGGGTCGGGCCGCGTTTGACCGCGCATGGTCGGCTGGCGAATCGGCACCCAACCTGCTTCTTGCTCGAGTGAATTTCGATCAAACCCCCGAACAGCGCGTAGACTGGATCAACAAGGTTCTGGCCCACTACGGCATCGAGCCGGTTACCTTGCTGCCCGATGACAGCCAGCCCCCCTATGACCGTCTGACATGTGCTGTTCCCCTGCCCAAGGTGACAGATGGTCCCAAGGTGACGGTGCTGATCGCGGCGTATGACGCAGCGCAGATGCTGCCAACTGCCCTGCGCTCCCTGCAGGAACAAACCTGGCAGAACCTCGAGATAATCGTGCTTGATGACTGCTCACCGACCTTGGATACGGTTAGAGTGGCCGAACGGTTTGCCGCGACTGATCCGAGGATTCAAATCGTGCGAATGGCCGAGAATGGCGGTGCGTATGTGGCGCGAAACCGTGGACTCGATATGGCGACGGGGGAGTTCGTTACCCTGCATGATGCTGATGACTGGATTCATCCGCTACGCATTGAGACTCAAGCGCTATTCCTACAGGGGCATCGTGACACCATCGGGTGTACCACACAACAGGCTCGAGTTGACTCAAGCCTCTCATTCAAGCGCTGGACGGGTGAGGGGCATTTCATAATCAAGAATACCTCATCCTTCATGTTCCGTCGGCTAGAGATGCGCGAGCATTTCGGCTATTGGGATACTGCTCGCTTCTCGTCCGATCAGGAACTCATCCGCCGCATCAAACACAAATTTGGAAATAACGCTGTTATCGAAATCAACACGGGCCCCTTTGCCTTTCAGCGCGATTCTGGTTCGTCAATCGTCGCCGACGAAGCGCTCGGGATCAATGGCTTTTTGTTCGGAGCGCGTAAAGAATATTACGACGCGCAGCGGCAATTCCACAAGAACGCAGAGGATCTCCGTTTTGCCAAAGATCCGGCACTGCGGCCCTTCCCGGTTCCGACGATTATGCGATCCGATCGGCCTAAACTTCCGGCGGCGCCGCATTTTGATGTGATTATTGCCTCAGAGTTCCGGATGGACGGGGGCAGCATCGAATCCTGCATTCAGGAAATCCGTGCAGCGCGTTCCGCCAGGTTGCTCGTAGGCATTGTTGAGCTATACCGATATGATCTGGGAAACAAGACACGAAAAGACATGCTTCCTGTTGTTCGTGAGGAGGTCGATGGCGAAGGAGTTCAGGTGGTCACCTATGGCCAGACGGTGACCTGCGATCTGCTTGTCATCCGATACCCGCCTGTGCTGCAGGACCGCCAGCGCTACGTACCGAATGTCCGGGCTCGCGCAATTAAGGTCGTGGTCAACCAGCCGCCAATGAGCGACTACAGTGCCAAGGGCGTTCGGCGCTATCAGCTTGAACGCTGCGCGAATAATCTCCGCCACTACTTTGGCCAGGATGCCGTCTGGCACCCGAACGGCCCAATGGTGCGCGAAGCGCTGGTCAGGCAGCATGGCGATGAGCTACACCATATCAACCTGTCGCCGGACAATTGGGACAACATCATCCACCTGCCCGACTGGCAGCGCGGCCCACGCAGCCGCGGCCCTGCCGACCGGCTGCGCATCGGTCGTCATTCGCGTGATTCCTACGTTAAATGGCCCGCAACGGCCGAGGATATTATGGCCGCCTATCCCGTGACCGAAGATGTCGAGGTGCATATCATGGGCGGGGCACGCACGCCCTCCGAGCTGATAGGCTATACACCTGGGAATTGGGTCGTGCAT
>PWNM01000442.1 GCA_003557825.1 Candidatus Hydrogenedentota bacterium
AATCCGGGGACAGTATACCGATTTGAGAATTCGGGGGCGGCTTGCTGAACAGGTGGCGAGCTTTCCCTGAATGATCTGGCAGTATGGCGCTGTACGGAATTGGCCCAGACATATTGATTGTTTTTCTTGTCCGACTAGCAGCAAGGCACGTTCGGTTGTAAAAGGCGCGACCCGACGGGTTTTGTAGCGCCAGCGGCGGAGGCCGGGGGCGCTGCATGTCCACAAGGTATATCGGATACGGCTTCATGGGTCTGCGGCGGTTCAGGGTTGGGCGCGTATCAGAGCGACGGCCGGAGCGTGTGCGTGTCGATGCTGCTCTGTGTGTGCCCCTCACCCACCTGCCGGTAGTGATCGCAGGGGGTGCGTGGAAACAGGGCGGGGTCTTGTATGGGTGTAAATGGAGTCTTGGATATCGTCGAGCCCGGCAGGATCGCGGGTTGGCTCGGCTCGTCTGAGAGAATAGAGTCGGTCGAGATTTATGTAAATGATATCTTCGCAGCAAGGGTCAAATGCGAGATGGCCAGAGCAGATCTTGAAGAGCTTGGTATACGGAAGGACGGTTTGGGAGGCTTCGTACACGAGGCGGAATTGAACCCATTGGATGTGGTTCGCGTGTTTTGTGCAGAAAGTGGTGCCGAGCTTAAGGGTAGCCCGAAGATCAACCAGGTGTCGGTGTTTGTTCCCTACCGGTATTTTCGAGAACATCCAATAAGCGGATTGTTGGGAATCGGGATGGCACATCTGGATGGTCTTGTATATGCGCGTGAGCCGCATGTTCGCTTGGCGGCCAATGCCCTCGGTGAGGTGGTGGGACTTGCCATCAAGGACCGCATCGACCTTCCGGATGGCATGATCGTCTTGAGAAAAGACAAAAAATCGGCTCTGCGATGTATCAAGGCCTACCGAGGGTTCTTGAAAGGGCTCCAAGGCTATTGCCCAAGGCTGTTGAGCGAGTTTCGACGAGATGAAGGGTTTCTTGTCTTCGAATTAATGGGCGGCGAGGTATTGCCCGGAAAAGCAATCCACCGTATGGTTTGTGAAGAAGATCATCCCCTGGTTGACAGAGTTCTGGCGTTCCTCTGTGATCTAAATTCTTGTAATGGATCGGTCAGTGTTAGGCGGGTCGCGTTTTCGGTCGATAGTCTCGATCGTGTGCTGTTGCGGTCTCTCGGAAAACTGAAAGGCCTGAAGTTTCGAGAGTCTTTGGTATTGATCAAATGGGTGATGAGGTTGTATTGGGGGCCCAAGGTATTTTCGCACGGGGATTTTCATTCCGGAAATGTCTTGATTGGGTGCGACGGTAGAATCTCTGTCCTGGATTGGGATAAGTATGGATTTTATCCAATTGGCTTCGATTTGGCTTTTTTTTTCCGTAACCAGGACATGCATCTCAACGTCGATGCGTACGATGGGTTGGTCAGGGAATACTCTGCCCGCCTGATGTTGAGCGTTGAGGATGAGAGGAAGGCGGCGTTCAACTTCTGGATGGTGGCATATGTCTTTTTCATGAAACACGAAACATTTAGGAGGAGCGAACAGAGACAGCTTCTATTCGATCGAATCAGCGCATTGTAGAGCTAGCGGGAATTCTCAAGCGCAAATGTTTTGGGGGCGAACGGGTGCCGGATACGGTGAGGTAACAATAGTAGTCCCGGGACCGCCTGGTTCCCCTTGTGTGTATTGTCGTCGTGAATGCATTCGAGAGTGTAAAGGCGACCCGAAGCAAACAATGAATCTTCGTGAAACTCGTGAAAGGCTCTCGCTGCTTAGGGAAATAGACAGTGATATTAATGGTAGCGGTTGTCCGACCAGCAGCGAGGCGCGTTCGGACGTGAACGGGGCGACCCGAGGCGTTTGGTTGCGACAGCGGCGGGGCGCTGCATGCCGATAAGGTACGTTGGATATGGTTTCAGAGGTCTGCGGCGCTTCAGGGTTGGACGTGTATCAGCACGCCAGCCTGAGCGCGTGGATGTCGATGATGCTCTGTGTGTCCCGCTCACCCAACTGCTGGGGACCGAGCTGAGGCTGAACGGTGGCATTTTTCGCTCGGACGGGGGCTACGTGTCCGCCTCTGGGCTCGTGACCGGAAAACGCTTGATTGTGGGTCCCGCGAGTGAGTCGCTGCCGTCGGCATCGGAGTGGCTAAGCGGTCGCTCGCTCTACCTCGGTCCATGTCATTACCACTTCGGCCATTTTCTGGTTGAGACCCTGTCGCGGCTCTGGTGCGTTGGGCGGCGCGAACTGGAGACGTTCGACCATATCCTCCTCTTGCCGCTCAATGGCCACATATCCGTCTTCGTGCGCGAGTTCTTCGAGTTGCTAGGCGTGGCCGATCGCCTGCGGGTCGTCGATGCGCCAACGTCGCTCGAGTCGGTTTGTGTGCCTGCGCCGGCGATCCGGTACCCGGGAACGGTCCACCGTCATGTGGCCAGCATTGCGGCCCTCTTCGGCTCTGACACAAACGCCAAGACGGCGCAGCCGCTGTTTCTTTCCCGCGCTGGGTTAGTTCCAGGTCATCACCGCGTACTGATCGGCGAGCATCATATCGAGCGTGTTCTCGCGGGACAGGGCATTCGGATCTTTCACCCCGAACGGCATACGGTTGCTGATCAGATTGCGGCGTTGCGGGAACATCGCATGATCATCGGCTTTGCGGGCAGCGCTTTGCACACACTGATCCCGGCGGGCGGGCGGCGACACGTCATCGCCTATAGCGCGCGGC
>PWNM01000441.1 GCA_003557825.1 Candidatus Hydrogenedentota bacterium
GCATGCTAATGGCTTTCAGCGGCGCCAAACCCATTACCCGCGATGATCACCCCCAGCTCTATAACATCGTCGAGGAAATGACCATCGCCTCGGGTCTCAAAAAGATCCCGGATATCTACATCATAGACGCCGATGCCCCGAACGCCTTTGCCACCGGCCGGGATCCGGACCACGCCGCCGTGGCGGTTACCTCGGGATTGCTCGCCCGGCTCAACCGCGACCAGCTCCAGGGAGTGATCGCCCATGAACTCGGCCATATCGCCAACCGCGACATCTTGTTCATGACCCTCATCAGCGTCATGGTGGGCGTGATCGCCATCCTGTCGGACATCTTTGTGCGGAGCTTGTTTTTCGGCGGCATGCGCGGTCGTCGGTCCCGGTCCTCTTCCCGAGGCGGGGGACAGGGGCAGGCCATCATGTTCATCGTCGCCTTGGCATTGGCCATTATTGCGCCCATCCTCGCGCGTATCATCTATCTGGCCGCGTCGCGCCAACGCGAATATCTGGCCGATGCCAGCGCCGCCGTCTATACCCGGTATCCGGAAGGCCTGGCGTCGGCCCTCGAGGTCATCGCCAACGGGGCGAGCGAACCTCTTCCGAGAGCCACCGCTGCTACGGCCCCTATGTATATCGTGAATCCCCTCAAGGCTCGCGCGTCCCGCGCAGGGCTGTTCAGTACCCATCCGCCCATCGAAAACCGCGTCCGTATCTTGCGTAACATGGCCGGAAAAGGGGAGGTCTCGTTCAAGCAGTATGACCAGGCGCTTAGCGCCACAGAAGGGCGCCACTTGCCCAAAAGCGCCCTCGGACTGACCGGCGCGCCGGTCCGGTCTGCCGCCGCCGAGGCGAGCGACCCCCGACGGAGCGCCCGCGCGGCCCAGGATACGGTGCGAAAGGCCAATCAGTACGCCTTTATAACCTGCGAATGCGGCCTGAAGATGAAATTGCCGCCCAATTTCAAACACAACGCCGTCCGCTGCCCCCGTTGTAATGCGAACATTCCCGTACCAAGTCGATAGCGCCTACCAGTATTCACCGCGCAGGAGCTGTTGTTTCCGTTCCATATAGTGGCACAGGTTGTCGTAGGACACGTCCGGCGGTACCGTATGGTCGACTGTCGGGATGAATCCGCCGTCTTCGAGAAGCGGGGCCAAGCTCATGAGATGGTCGTCGATGGCCTTGCGGTCCTTGGCCAGTTCCCGTTTGTCCACCGCCCCCCACAACCGAAGCGATTTGCCGTATTTCTTACGAATGTCGTAGGGATTGGTGCTTTCCGAGGCCTGCTCGAGGGGCCACACCGCGTCCACGCCTGCGTCCATCAACAGCCCAATCAACGGCTCCGGATTGCCGTCGCTGTCGACGATGGCGTACTTCACGCCATGGCTTTTGTGAAACTCCACCAGCCGTGTCATATGGGGCAGGATGTATTCGCGATACAGTTCGGGACTCAATAGCGGTCCGGTCTTCATGGCCATGTCTTCGTTAATAAAAATATAATCCGGCGCGGCTCCTGCTTCGAGGATGGGCCGGGATACTTCGATGGTGAAATCGGCGATGAATTCCATCATGGCCTGGATCAACTCGGGCTGGAGGCAAAAGGCATAGGACAGGTTCTCTGTGCCCATCCACTCGCGGGCTCGCCAGTAGAATCCCAGCATGGTGCAATTACGGCCCAACACGGCTACGTGGTCTCGTTGTTTCCAGCGCGGCAGCAGGTCCTCGCGCCAGTTATCCGGATACCGTGCATCGAGACCCGTCTCATAGCGTTTGGTCAATTCGCGGAAGCTGTCCAGATCCGACACAGGCCAGCTCAGGTAGGTGTCCATACAGGCGCGGCCCCCGCCAACCGTCCCCTCGAGGAGCGCCCGGTGTACCACGCCTTTGTGGTCTCGAAACACTTCATACTTGTCCGTCCGTTCGAGGATCTCGTGATCAAAGGGCGGAATCATGTCGTAGTGCACATTGATGTATTCGCGGTAGTCCATGTTAAAGGCGGGATCCCCTGTGAACCAATCCCAGTTATGGGCGTCCACATCCATGCCTTCCTCGCGCCACCGTTCGATGGCCTGAGGCCACACCCCGACCTCGTAATGGGGAACCCGGTCAACCGCCTTGTACTCCATCAATGCATGAAACCGATCCCGATTCGTCATCGTATCCGGCATGAAAAAATCCTTTCGAAAAGCAGGCTGCCCATATCCCGTTCACAGAACAAGGCGGTAGCATACCCAAAGCAGGTCCGGAAATGCCAAGGGGATTGGGCAAGATAGTCAGGATGGTTCGGATGCTTATCGGTATTGGCGTGACAGGCTTTCCTGTCCTGCGTCGCGTGGGGAGAGAGGTTCGGGCGTTCCGCACGAATATTACTCCCGGTCAGATCGGGTGGACTGATCCGAGTTGGATGTATCGAGCTGTTGGGCGGCCTTGCGGAACCAATACTGCATTTCGACCAGTCCGCTCGTTTGACGCGGGGGGCCGTCGTAAAGGTCGCCCAGTTCGAGTAAGGCGTCCACTTCCTTCCAGTCGTAGGGCTTTCCGCGCAGGTTTTCGCGCCGCATGCGTTCGAGCTCGCGGCCGGCGGCTTCCCATTGGCGAATGCGTTCGCGATACCGTTTTTCGTCGTTGGGGGTCATCTAGGCCCTCTCTAAGAGTTGTTGCGCGCGCTGCTGGATATGGGGAGCTTCTTTAAGTGCGCAGAGCGGAGCAAGATGCCCCATGATATAGGTGGTGTCCAACTGCTCATTACGAGCTACGATGCCTTCAACGTCGACCCAGTCCCGTGGTCGATCGGCAAAGGCCTTCATAATAAACAAATCCTCGGCAGTGCAACAGGGAAGGATGCAATCAGGCGCAAATTCAACGAGTAGCGCCCGTCGAACCATTTCGATCTCAAACGGCAGAGCGCCCAGTACAATGTCTATGTCTTTTCCCGAATCGCTACGAATGAGCACAACGCGATGGGCCAGGGCAAACGTATGGGCATCGGTGATACGTGCCTCAAATCGATCCAATAGGGCCGATACATAGCCTTCCTCCTCGCCCCAAGGGGCAATGAGTGATATATCGGCATCCAAAGTGGTGCGCGGTTCGCCCCAGTACTGCACTGCTAGACCGCCGATGATGCAGAATTCCCAGCCTCGATCGGATATGAACGAACAGACTTCCTTGGCTGCTATGAATAGTGCGTTCATCGTTATTATGGGGTCCATATGCTTGCTAACCGACCAATCATCCTATTGGTCCATTATAGCCTTTATGCATGGGGGGAGCCCAATAACGGTGGACCCGTGTTCGAATATGAACTCCAAGTACGGAGCCGTGGGGATTTTATCTGGGGGCGTGCGTTTTAGTCGGCCGCTTAGGGATTTGAAATCACGTAGTATAAGCCCTATCCTTTACCCATTAAAGTCAATGAGCGCTACAAGACACCCCGGCCTTGAAAAGGACATCCATGACCGTCGAATCCGTTTTGCAACATACGGTGCATCCCCGCTATATCACCGCCGCGTCGCAGGTCATCGACTTGGGGGCGAACTGCGGCGCTTTTGCCCAGCGCATAGTGGAGCGTTTCGGTTGTGCATGCATCGCCGTGGAGCCGGCGCCGGATCTGTTTGCCGATATCCCCGACGGGCCGAAGCTTCGCAAGCTTCAACTGGCCATTGCCGGCGAAAACGGCGAGATCGAACTGCAGCTGAGCGAACGGTCTACGGCCAATTCGATTTTCAAACGGTCCGGAGTGCATCAAGACGCCGTGCGGGTACCGTGTCGCACCTTGGATACGTTTCTGGCGGATTTGGGGTGGGAGCACGTGGATTTGCTCAAGGTGGACATCGAAGGCGCCGAGATCGACATGTTTATGGGGTGTAGCGACGAGGCGCTCAAGGGGGTGGGCCAGATTACCGTCGAGTTCCATGATTTTATCGGTCTTTCCACGGAGGCTGAGGTGGGGGCCGTCTTGGAACGCCTGGCCGGGCTGGGCTTCCGCAGCATTCGGATGTCGCGCAAGCATAACAAGGATGTGTGGTTGATCAACCAGCCCATGACGGGCATTTCGGACGGCGAACTGTGGCGCATCGAGCATATGGTGCGTCCTTGGAATCATTTTTTACGGCGGGTGGGCCTGAAAAAACGCGATAAATCGGGCCGCAGCCGGAGACGATTGAGTCACGCATGAAACAAGACAAACCATTGACCGTACTGATTACCGATCCCCATCGGCGAGGCGGAGGGCAGGTAAGCTATGTATCCCTCCTGGCCGAAAAGCTCGCGGCCGCGGGCCATCGAGCGATCATAGGGGGCTGTAAGGACAGCGTGCTCGTTGAGCGGGGCAAGCGCGCCGGCGTCGAGGTGTTCGACGGGTTTACCTTTGCGCGCGGGCTTCGTATAGGGGCGTGGATGCAAGACATCGCTGCCATGCGCTGGTTCATTCGCGATCAGCAACCGGATGTCGTTCACGTCAGCGGATCGCAGGACCATTGGGTGGCGGCGTTGGCCAACCGGAGTCTGGGGAGCCCCATATGCATCGTACGAACGCGCCACAACAGCTATCCGGTTCATGACGGCCTGACCAATCGCATCCTCAACCGACGCTGGACGGATTATCAGATCGTCCTCGGCGAGGGACTGCGAGGGCAGCTGGCAAAGCAAAAGGCCTTTGAACTGGACCGGTTGCATCTGGTCCGTAATGGTGTCGATCCGGATATGTATCGTCCCAATCCAGCGGCCCGAAAGGCGGCCCGGGCCGAGTTTGGCTATACAGACGATCACATCGTTGTCGGCATCGCAGCACGGTTGGTCGTCGCCAAAGGGCACGAATATCTCATCAAAGCTGTGGCGCAGCTCCGCGACGAATTTCCCCAACTCCGGGTATTGGCTTTGGGCGAAGGACAATTGCGGAACGAACTCGAACAGATGGCCGCGGAGCACGGCGTGGCGGACCGGTTTTATTTTGCCGGGTTCAACGAAGACATGCCGCGGTGCATTCAGGCCATCGATATCGGGACATTGCCAAGCGTGGAGTGCGATGTTTCGTCCTTCGTGGTCAAAGAGCAGATGGCCGCCGAGATCCCCATGATCGTGTCCGACCATGGCGGGCTTCCCGAAGACGTAAACGACGGTGTCGAAGGATTTGTGGTACCTGCCGGACAGGTCGAGCCGTTGGCCGAAGCAATACGAACGCTCGCCGGCGACCCTCAAAAACGCGCCGCCATGGGCAAGGCCGGCCGCGAACGGGTTCTACGCGAATATACCATCGATACGTTCATCAACGGTACCGTCGAGGCCTACCGCCGTGCTTGCGCCCTACACGAAAAAGGATAGTCGTCCGAGTAGGTGGTTATCAGTAGGATCAACGATGCGTCTACCGTGACCCGGGCTGTTCGGAAGGGGACCGGACATTCGCCGTCAATCGGATCGGAATGCCCTGCTGCAATCGTCCGATATTGGTCATGATGCGGAAATAGGTGTCCAGCTGTTCCATCGCCATGTCGGGATGAATTCGGGCCGTAATGTAATGTTCGGGAACGGCGGGGTCGCGCCACTCGTCCTGTGGTATCGGACCGTTTTGGAAATCCAGGCCTTCCGGATAGGGCGGATTGACATGGATGCGTTGGATTACAACGGGGACTTCGCCGACCTGATGCAGGATTAAGGTCTTTTCTGTGGTGCGGTCCGGAGGGATATCGCCGAAATCGAGCTTGTCGGGGGTAACGGTGAACTCCGGTTCCACTGTACATTCCAAAGGAAGCATGAGGCGGCCTTGCTTCGGATCGTTGGACACAATGGATATAAACGTACTGTAGTCAAAGGTCGGGATCGCGGCGGGGATAATTTGAACGGTTAGGGTAGCACTCCCATCCCGTGCGATGGTGGATTGATCGATGGACAGGTCAATGCAAAATCGGCAGGGGGAAGAGAGGGAGTGAATCGTAAGCGGTCTCCGGCCCGTATTGCGGACGATAAGCTCGATGGTCGTTGGTTCGTCATTGGGGATGACGCCGGCGTCGATGTGCGTGGTCTCCACCTCAATCCGGGGTGTTCCAAACCCCGGTAGCATCAACCCGGTTGCACGGGAACGCGCCACCAACCCGGCGGCAAAAAGGAACACCAAAAGCCCGACGATCAGGATGGTGTGAGATCGACCAATTTTCATAGGGTTCCCCTTGGAAATGCACAGGACAACTGGATTAACATCGCCCGTGTACGTTCCCAACGCGCACGGGCGACGTCTAACAGAGTGCCATTTCCGACGACGTCATGGTCGGTTATTGCGGAGCTTGGTCCCGAGCTTGTTCGCGGATCCGCTGTTGCATGTCCATTAGGTCATGGGTCTGTTGTTGTTGCTGCCGCTGGATCTCTCCTTCGGGTTCGACTTCTTCCGGGCCTTCATAACGGACTTCCGAGCTACCGCATGCTATGCCCAAAATGACGATCAACGTCAGTATCAATGCTATTCGGCTCAAACTGCGCATCCCATACCCTTTCTGAAGTGTAATGGTTTTTCTACCCTATCCTTGGACCATCGGGCGGATGGATTCGTGTCCTCCGCCCGATGTTCACGACTAGTGTTGACGCCTCGGAAAAGGCATCAACCCCAGCCGCCGAATTCACCTTGTAGATGGACCCAGTTCGTGCCATGTGGCGGAACCGGCGTGCCGCCCCACGAGTTGGTCGGCAGGCCGTTTACCCACATCGGGAATGCCTCGTCTACACGAATGAAGCGGACATGTCCGTCCATGAAAAGCACATTCGAGCCTCCTGGAATGTGGTTGAACCGGACATTACCTGCGTCGCCCACAAGCGGCGACCGCCAGGTCGAGCCGTGGCCGAAAGCGTCGTACATAACGAGCATCTGGCTTTGGGCGTGGGCGCCGGCAGCGGGGTTGTTGATGTCGGTGATGAAGAACCGCTCCATTCCCTCACGCAGCCGCTGCGCATCGCCTGGACGGATGGTCACGCCGTCATCGCCCACAAGATTGGGCCATGGCGTAAGGTTGGCCGTAACATCATCCGCGCCGGGAACCCAGCCACCGGGACCGTAGCGAACCGTGATGGGACTGCATCCGCCCAAATAGCAGGAGGAATCGACCTGCCCCAGTTCGGCTCCGTAGATAGCCACATCCGTACCCCCATGCCACCAATGGAACATGGCGGCTCCGGACTGGACGAATTGTGCCGTGTCGCGAGCGACATAGGGCGTGTAGATGTAGGAAATGGGAAGCGACAGCTTCGAATGCAGGCATACCTGACGAAGATGCTCTGTGCCGCCCGTGCTGTTAGCAATCCGTTCGATCTGTGCGACGTAATCGGTCTCTATCCCGGCCTCTTGGCCCAGATAGTCGCCGCCGGAATCCGAAGGACAACGTGCGATTGCCGGATCGTTCCAGTAATCGGGATAGATGGCCCGGGAATCGTACGACCGTTGCCACTTCGAGCAATGCTGGACGTAATAGGACCCCGGCGGGAAGTATCCAGCCCGGTCCTCGGCAGAATACATTTTGAAGATAAGCCCCCATTGCTTCAGATTGTTGGCGCACGAAGCGCGTCGAGCCGCTTCTCGAGCGCGGGCAAGGGCCGGCAACAGTATGGCGGCCAAGATGGCGATGATCGCAATCACCACCAAGAGCTCAATCAACGTAAACCCTTTTTTCATGACTCGTTTCCTTTCAGGTTGTATCAATGGGATTAATGGACAACATGACAGGATATTACGCAGACGCCACCTCCTTTCAGATTGTACTCCGATGAGCCTGTGACGACAGCGGGCCACGTACCTCCTTTCTCTATAGGCCCGTGGGTTGGCGCTAGAGACAGCAGTTGTCTCCCGTGATGGCAAAAAAACGAGGGCAACGGCGCATGATGCCCCAGCAACGGACAGGAGGATGGTTTTCCCCGCATCGGATATGAAAGATAGCGGGATGCACGGATTCGATGTATGAAAGTGGACGCCGAGGGGAACAGGGGAAGAGCAGAGCCCACGTGTGTCAAGAGCAATCGAGCGCTCGATGTCCGTGCCATGTGCTTGTCCCTCATCCTTGCTATGGCGCTGAACCCGGAATATAGACGCATACATCGTGCAAAATGCAAGCAGAAAGAGTACTTCCAATGCGTAAAGACCTTACAAAGAGTAAAGCCAATCTAAGTGTGAGTATAATTGATTGAATGCGGCTTGTCAATACTAAGTTTATAAAGTGTGCAAGCATGCAAAATTGCATAGAAAATCAAAGAACAAGGCAGGGGAGCGGTCGGTCAGACGAGGCGTAAACGAAAACAGCCTCAGCTGCGCGGTGAATTTATCAGGAGGTTTCCCTGTTTTTGGGTCCGGAATACCCGCGAGTGTATACACCGCAGCGTTGTCTGTTGTGTATCAATATTCTGTGTTCGCCGACCAGCCACTCCCGGGAGTCCAGTGAAGACGAAGCGTCTTGCCGAGGACGATGGATTCCAGGACCGGCGCAAGGAACTCGCGAATCGCAGGAACGACCTCGCTGAGTTCAAGGTCCGCCTGATCGGGAATCGTGCGGCGGAGGAATGCCTTCCACTGTGTCTGCTTGATTAGGTTCGCCGCGAATTCATCTTGAAGGCCGGGCGGTACTTGCGATGGCAGTTCCCGGCCACGCCGTTTGAGCGTGGTGTCGATCGCCTTGGCGAGCAGAGCAGTATCGAAGGGGAATCGTTGTGCCAGCGTCCAGAGATCGTAGTAGTCCTTCATACGACTGTTGCGGAGGCCAAGCACGATCATGGCGTCGACCTTCTCCGCCACGACCGTTTCCCTGGGATACGTCTTCATCTCGGGGTGTGGAAGATCGAGCAGGACGGGGTAATTCGACTTCTCCGGATCGGGAACGATGGCGTCGCCGAATCCAACATCCACCGAGACGTTGAGCCTGGTGTTTCCCAGCTGCCCCGGAATCTTGACCCGCAGCCCCTGATAGACCTCCACCTCCCTGATCTCCTCGATCTCGATTCCATCCTTTGAGAACTCGAGCCCATCGTCTTCGACAGGCATCTCGCAGATATCCTCGAAGATGCTCCTCAAGCTGGCGGAGGAGAGATCGCCGAAGGCGAGCAGATCCAGGTCTTGCGTCGGACGATGCAAGTCCTCCAGCCACAGGACGAACAACATCGCCCCTTTCAGCACGAACCGGTCCGCATGAGGCGAACGGGAGAGGCGGTACATCAGGCGTTCGATTCCATAGCGCGTCAGCGTGTGGTTGTGGTTTACTTGATGTTCGCGTGAATGGTTCAGCAGCCGCGCCTGGATCGAATGGGATCGGGACGTGCTCAAAGAAGCGCCTCCAGATAAGGTTCCATGACCCCTTCCACGCGGCAGACCCGAGCGTATTTCGTGAGGTCGTCGATTGGCCCTTTGCGCTGGCGCAGGTAATCCCGGAGTGCTTCGGCGGCCACGTCCACCCCGATCTTGTTGCGGTACTTGAAGCAGTCCGCGACGGTCTTGGCGGCAGAGAACACCCGGAGTTCCGCACCATCCACATCATGCGATTCGACGCCGGCCTTCAGCGACTCGGCGGAGAACCGCGCGATGCGAAGCTTGACGAGGCCGATCCGAGGAATCTCCTTCGACTCGCCGATGGCCAGCCAGACCTCGAAAGGACTTTGAGTGGTCATGCCGTGAAACTGGAGCGCTGAAAGCAGGCAGATCACTCCATGGGGAACGAGTTTGCAGACCTCCACCAAGCTGCGATGCTCCGTATGGATGGTGCCGGGAAGCGCGTAGAGGCCGCGATCCAGTCGTTCGAGCAGCCCACGCTCGCACGCGATGGATAGATACTGACGCGGGATGCCGTGGTCGGCCAGGTCACGGGCGCGGATTAGCCCTTTGCTTTTGGTCATGTGCAGGAGGTCTTCGAGGTGCGTCGACATAGTGTGGCAATTTTACGAAATCGCTGGACTTGTTGTCAATCCCCTCGATTACGTCAATTGAGCCTGGTGGTGCCGCGCCCGTTCTGCGCCCCAGATTTCGCATGGTTGCACCCGCCCAGCGAACGAGAAAGGGTTGTTAACCCGATCGGGGTGTTAATCCAAGAGTCTCAGAGGTTCGCAGAGGTCACACTCGCAGACCGGGCGCAAATAACCCAGTTGCGCTTGGGCCGCCGGAAAGGTGTTTGCAACACAGAGAGTGGCGGGAAATGTCGCGGGGCGCGCAGGTGCGGCAACGATAGGCGGATACGACGAAGGCCCGAGACGGGCTGTCTCGGGCCTTCGCGTTAACCTATTGCGACCGCAGTTACGCGGTGGATTTGTCTGGCTCCGCGGACAGGACTCGGATTCGCCGTCGGCTAACCGTAGGCCTGTGATACGCCGTAGGCGTATTAACAGTCACCCGCTTTTTGATCAAGAAGGTTAGCGCGAATCCATTCCCGTCCTTGGCCGGATTTTAGTTGGCGCTCTCTATGCATGGCCTGCGAGCGGGTTGGGAATTCCTCGCAGTGAATGAGAACCCATGGGCCTTTGTTGCGCTTTGTATAAAGAGTGAGCTTGCATTCGGGATCGTTGTGCTGCTTGATGCGGTGGGCGATGTCGTTGGTTTGCCCGACATAGGTTTTGCCGGTCGACTCGGATCTTAGAATATAGACGTAATACGGCATGATGACATATACGAATCGATACCGACGTTTGCACCGGAAGCAACCATCACGAATTTGCTCCGCGGACAGGACTCGAATCCGCCTTCGGCGAACCGCAGGCCTGTGATGCGCCGTAGGCGGATTAACAGTCACCCGCGCAAATGCTACGCTTATATGAAAGGCCGCATCGGATGACGCGGCCTGAACACACATGGCTCCGCGGACAGGACTCGAACCTGTGACCTAGTGGTTAACAGCCACCCGCTCTACCAACTGAGC
>PWNM01000258.1 GCA_003557825.1 Candidatus Hydrogenedentota bacterium
ACATTGCCGACCTCGACTAGCCTCACTACGCCCCGTTGCATCTGGTCTGGACCTATTTTGAACTTCGGAGCCAGAGTCGATCTCCCTTGGGACCAACTGATCGAAAGCGCGACATGATTCGTCTCCGTAATGCGGCAAGAAGCCGTGTTCCCTTATGGGTCATCTTGTTATATGACGAAACCTTGGTGCTCAATCTAAAAATGCATGTCGAAAGGGCGCGACATGGACGATGATACGCATAGGAACCGTTGGATGTCGAGTGAAGCTCGATGCATGTCATGAACCCTATGCATCTGCCTATTGGCATACTCCATGCAATAAACTCCTTGCTCCAACCAAACGAGTGAATTTAGGCTTATATATTCCTGGATAGGTGTAAATTAAATCTAACATTGATAGTGGCTATGTAGAAAAGGACTTACATTTGATGCATTCGGGAAGCCATGTCTCTTCCCACAGTTTGTTTGGTGTGCTTGACAATGGTTAAAATGTAAGGCATTCCTGACGTGGCTTGACAGTGACTGGCGTGGATTGATAGCATGAGGCCATGGAAACAGACGAGGTAGTAGGAAATCGGGTGCGCGAAATTCGCCGACGGCTGGGTATGCGCCAGGAGGATTTGGCGCGCGAGGTCGGGGTAAGCCGTCAGACGATTATTTCCCTGGAACGGGGCGCCATGGCCAATCCCACTATAACGACATGTCTGCGTCTGGCCCGCGTGTTGCGGGAACCGGTAGACTACGTTTTCTATCTAACCCGGGCACGTCCGACGGAATCCGTAACCGCCAAGACCCGTTCCGTGGAAGATCCGGATTCGCGCAATCAACCTGCCGCGGTGGTCGCCCTTGACGACGAGACGTCGCCCCAAGGAGCGCCAGCGGAAGCGCCAAGCAAGGGCTCGGATGCAGCACCCTCTGAAGATGCCCTGTGGGATTTCTAATATGAATCATCCACGGCGATTTGGTATTGTAAAGCCCAACCCCTGAAAGGATGCCCATGGATACCCAAGACCTCCTTCGCGATCTTGACGAAATCACCAGCGGATATCAGCGATCCCAGATCCTCTTTTCCGCGTTGAACGCAGGCATCTTTCCGCTGCTGGAGGAATCCCGTACCGCCCAGGAGGTGGCCGATGCTTTGGGGGGGTGGAGTCCCCGCGGCGTTCGGATGTTGCTTGACAGCCTGGTGGCCCTTGAGTTGGTGTCAAAAACAGACGGGCGTTATCGCAACGGCGCGATGGCCTCGTCCTGCCTGGTTCCGGGAGCGCCTACGGACCAGACCCATATTATCAAGCATAAGGCGTTCGGCTGGGAGACCTGGGGCAAGTTGCAGGATGCGGTTCGGACGGGAAGTCCGGTACAAGCCGATCGACCCGAGCAGTCGTCCGAAGAACTGCGGGCCTTCATCTGCGGTATGGCTGACATTGCGAAGCACAGCGCTCGAGCCATGCTAGAGGAATTGGATGTGTCACCTTATCGGCGCATGTTGGATGTAGGCGGCGGTCCAGGAACGTATGCCATTGCATTTCTCGAAGCAAATCCCGACATGCAGGCCACGGTCCTGGATCTGCCGGATGTGCTGCCCATTGGCCGCGAGCATGCCGCCTCGACTACCGTAGCCGACCGATTGACCTTTACCGCTGGCGACATGACAACCGATTCATTCGGTTCGGGATATGATCTAATCCTTCTCTCTAACATCATTCATTCCTATGGGCCCGAAATGAACCGTGAGCTGGTCCGTAAGATTTACGATGCTTTGGAGCCGGGCGGGTTGCTAATCATCAAGGATTTTCTGGTTTCGGACGATCGAACGGGACCGCCTTTTGGTCTGATTTTTGCCCTGAACATGCTGATCCATACCGAAGCGGGCGATACGTATACGACCGCCGAGGTATGCCATTGGACCGATGCCGCCGGGTTTGGGCCGGGCCGATTGCTCGACTTAACGCCCCAAACGCGGCTATGGCTGGCGGAGAAACCGCGATAGAGAAGAGGGTGGACCCAACGAGCAGCGAGTTCGATTTGACAAACGGGAGTATTCTTGGTATCCTATGCGTTTGTGCGTCCACTTCAATATGCTTATTATCAAGTAAGGGAGACCTGATCGCCGGATCAGGACTCTCTTTTTGTGTCTATACGGGTCGTAACCGGTAGCAAGACAAAGGATTTTCCCCATGGCTGTCGCCCTCCAAAATGAAATTGAACGCCCGATACTGGGCCAAATCCCCGATGCGATGGAGCTTCCGGATCTTATTGAGATCCAAACCCAATCGTATGGCGATTTTCTCCAGTGGGAGGTGCCGCCCGACGAACGCAGGCCAGTAGGTCTTCAAGAGGTGTTCCTGGACGTGTTTCCAATCACGTCACAGGACAACATGACCCGCCTCGAATTTGTACATTATTCTTTTACGCCTCCGAAATATACGGTAGAAGAATGCCAGGAACGAGGCCTGACCTACGCGGCGTCGCTTAAGGCGTTGCTTCGGCTAGTCCGATATGAAGAAGTTGGAAGCTCCGGCGAACTGCGCGAACGGATGATGGTCGAGCAGGAGGTGTTTCTCGGCGAGCTGCCCAAGATGACGAACACCGGCACGTTCATCATCAACGGCGCCGAACGGGTGGTCGTGAGTCAGCTCCACAAGTCGCCCGGTGTCTCCTTCGAATCGAAGCAGCATCAGAACGGCCGTATTCTCCATACGGCGCGCATCATTCCCTATCGCGGCGCCTGGCTTGAATTCGAGTACGATATTAATGATGTCATCTGGCTGACCCTCGATCGCCGGTCGCGGATTTTGGCGACGACGTTCCTGCGGGCCTTTGGCTTTGTGGACAACGAAGAGATTTTAGCGTTGTTCTACACCAATGAAACGGCGACGATGGGTCGTACGAAGGCCAAGATCGACGGGCAGAGCGTCGATATAACGGAGTTGGTAGGTCGATATCTTGCGGCCGACGTCATTGACGAAGAAACCGGCGAGATCCTGGGCGAAGCAGCGGATGAACTCAACGAGGTGAGCCTCGAACGCATTCTCCAATCCTCAACGAATGAGATTACGTTGCTGTCGAGCGAGGACATGTCCAGCGATCCGGCCATGGCCAACACGCTGGCCCTGGATGAAACCCAGACGCAGGAAGATGCCTACCGCGAACTCTATGCGCGGGTGCGCCCCGGCGATCCGGCGACCGATGCGACGACCCGTTCTTATTTTCAGAAGCTTTTCTTCGACCCGAGTCGCTATGATTTCGCGCCGGTGGGCCGTTATAAGATCAATCGTAAGCTGGGCCTCGAAGTGCCTCAGGACAAAAAGGTACTCACCCAAGAGGATGTGGTGGCCACACTACAATATCTTGTGAAGGTGCGCACGGGCGAAGGCGTGCTTGACGACATCGACCACTTGGGGAATCGCCGCGTTCGCGCCGTCGGAGAGCTGCTGTCGAATCAGGTGCGCATCGGCCTGGTCCGGATGGAGCGGACCGTTCGCGAGCGGATGGGCTTTACGGAAGAAGAGCAATTGACGCCCCAGACGTTAGTGAACCCCAAGCCGGTAAGCGCCGTAATCAAAGATTTCTTCGGCCGGAGTCAGTTGAGTCATTTCATGGACCAGATCAACCCGTTGGCCGAATTGACTCACAAACGCCGTCTGAGCGCCTTAGGACCCGGCGGCTTGAATCGCGAGCGGGCGGGCTTCGAAGTGCGCGACGTACACACAACCCACTACGGTCGGATCTGTCCCATTGAAACCCCGGAAGGCCCGAACATCGGCTTGATGGCTTCCCTGTCGACCTATTCGCGTATTAACGAATACGGTTTCCTCGAGACGCCGTATCGCAAGGTGGAGAACGGGAAAGTTTCGAGTGACATCCATATGCTGTCGGCCTACGAGGAAGACAATTATGTTATTGCTCAGGCGAACGAGCCGCTGGATAAGAAAAACAAATTCGAGAATCCGCTGGTCTTGACCCGGCACAAAGGCGACTTCCCTCGCATTGAACCGGTCGAGGTGGATTACATGGATGTGTCGCCGAAACAGCTTGTGAGCGTGGCGGCGGCGTTGATTCCCTTCCTGGAGCACGACGATGCGAACCGGGCCCTTATGGGATCGAACATGCAACGACAAGCCGTGCCGCTTCTGCGCACCGATTCACCTCTGGTAGGAACCGGACTCGAACGGGTGACAGCCCGTAATGCCGGTACGGTGGTCAAGGCGGAACGGGACGGCGTGATTGAATACGCCGATGCCGAGATGATTCGGATTCGATATACGGCTCCGTCCGATGGATCCTTGCCGGATAATCCGTTCCGGGCCGAGGAGGATGTGTACTACCTGAAGAAATACGTCCGGTCCAACCAGAATACGTGTATTAACCAGCGTCCTATCGTAAAGAAAGGCGACATGGTCAAGGCCGGTCAGATTATTGCGGACGGTCCGGCGACAGACAAGGGTGAATTAGCCCTGGGCCGCAATGTGATGGTGGCGTTCCTCCCCTGGGAAGGATACAACTTCGAGGATGCCATCCTTATCAGCGAGGACCTGGTTAAGGGCGATACCTTTACCTCAATTCACATTCAGGTATTCGATATCGAATCCCGCGATACGAAACTGGGCCCCGAAGAGATTACCCGCGACATTCCGAACGTCAGCGAGGACGCGCTGAAAGACCTGGACGAAAGCGGCATTGTCCGTCTGGGCGCCAAGGTCAAGAGCGGCGACATTCTGGTCGGTAAGGTGACGCCCAAAGGCGAGACCGAGCTGGCTCCGGAAGAGAAGCTGCTTCGGGCGATTTTCGGTGAGAAAGCCGAGGATGTACGCGATGCCTCGTTGACCGTTCCACCGGGCGTCGAAGGCGTCGTGGTAGATGTGAAGATTTGCAGTCGCCGCGAAAAGACCTCGGATGCGACATCGAAAAATGCCCTGAGCGCCCAAGTGAGCAAGATCAAGCGCGAGTATGAGGAAAAGATCGACTCGATCCGCGCGACCTTTGTGAAGCTGGTCAAGGACGATCTCATGGGACTTCGCATTCAAGAGGATGTGGTCGATCACAAGACCGATGAGTTGGTCCTCGAGAAGGGCAAGAAGGTGAAGGTGTCCCATCTCGAGAAAGCCGACTACGGCGTGTTGGACCGCTTGCGTATTGAGAACAAGGAACTTCAAGAGAAACTGACGCGGCTGGTGAACATGGCGGCCATGGAAGAGGCGAAGCTAATTGCTTTCCGCGACAGCAAGATCGAAACGCTGCGCAAAGGCGACGAGTTGCCTCCGGGGGTCATCAAACTCGTGAAGGTGTTCATCGCGACGAAGCGGCGCATTTCGGTCGGCGATAAAGTGGCGGGTCGCCACGGGAACAAAGGCGTGATTGCCAAGATCCTTCCCGTTGAAGACATGCCGTTCCTTCCCGACGGAACGCCCGTGCAGCTCGTGCTCAATCCGTTGGGCGTTCCCTCGCGGATGAACGTGGGCCAGATCCTGGAAACCCACCTTGGGTGGGCGGCCCAAGCGCTTGGCATTAAAGTGGCCTCGCCGGTTTTCAATGGCGCCACCGAGGGTGTTATTCGAGAATATCTAAACGATGCCGGGCTTCCGGAGTCGGGCAAGACCGTGTTGCGCGACGGCCGCTCCGGTAAACCGTTTGAGCAAGAGGTGACCGTTGGGCAAATTTACATGCTCAAACTCAATCACCTGGTTGATGACAAAATTCACGCCCGCGCCATCGGGCCGTATTCGCTGGTTACGCAACAGCCGTTGGGCGGTAAGGCCCAATTCGGCGGGCAACGGTTCGGCGAGATGGAAGTGTGGGCGTTGCAGGCCTACGGGTCGGCGTATACATTGCAAGAGCTGTTGACGGTAAAGTCAGATGACATTCAAGGCCGCACCAAGGCGTACGAAGCAATTGTCAAGGGCGACAAAGACGTTGAGCCGGGGACACCGGAATCCTTCAACGTGCTCGTTCGCGAGATGCAGAGTCTTTGCCTGGACGTTATTCGATTGCTGCGCGTGGATGACGGCAGCGACGATGACGACGACCAAACATTGGAGGGTTAAACCGTGGCGAAATATGTACCCACAACGGGCGAGCGATTCGATGCGTTACAAATTCGCTTGGCGTCGCCGGACGAGATCCTTCGGTGGTCTCGAGGTGAAGTCAAGAAGCCCGAGACCATCAACTACCGCACCTTCAAGCCCGAGAAAGACGGCCTGTTCTGCGAACGGATCTTTGGTCCGGTCAAAGACTGGGAGTGCGGCTGCGGGAAATATAAAAAGGTAAAACATCGCGGTATCACCTGCGACCGGTGCGGCGTTGAGATTACCGAGTCCAAGGTACGTCGTGAACGGATGGGGTGCATTAAGCTCGCCGTTCCCGTCACCCACATTTGGTTTTTCAAGACGACCCCGAGTTCCATTGGTAATTTATTGGATCTCTCCATCCGCGTCCTCGAGCGGATCATCTACTTCGAGAACTACATCGTAGTTGATCCGGGCGAAACGGGCCTCGAGAAAATGCAGACCTTGACCGAGGACGAGTACCAGGATGCCCGCGAGGAATGGGGCGACCGGTTTGTTGCGAAGATGGGGGCGGAAGCCATCAAGATGCTGCTGAGCGAAATCGACATCGATCAGCTTAGTCAGGATTTGCACCAGCAACTCGCTACAACGACCTCGCAACAAGGACGGGCCAAAGCGGTAAAACGCCTCAAGGTAGTCGAGGCGCTTCGGAAATCGGGCAACGATCCAACGTGGATGGTGCTGGATGTGGTGCCGGTAATTCCGCCGGACCTGCGGCCCTTGGTTCCGCTCGAAGGCGGGCGTTATGCGACGAGCGATCTGAACGATCTCTATCGGCGCGTTATCAATCGCAACAACCGGCTGAAGCGTCTCATCGAGTTGCGTGCGCCCGAAGTAATCCTGCGCAACGAGAAACGCATGTTGCAGGAAGCGGTGGACGCCTTGTTCGACAACGGTCGCCATGGCCGCACGGTATTGGGTACCGGCAACCGTCCATTGAAATCGCTTAGCGATATGCTCAAAGGCAAGCAGGGACGTTTTCGCCAGAATCTATTAGGCAAACGGGTCGACTACTCGGGGCGGTCGGTTATTGTGGTTGGTCCAGAGCTCGATCTCCATCAGTGTGGACTGCCGAAGAAGATGGCCCTTGAGTTGTTCGAGCCGTTCATCATTCGCGAATTGAAGGAACGCGGCATCGCCACGACCATTAAGGCGGCGAAACGGTGCATTGCCCAGGGCCGTGAAGAAGTGTGGGACATCCTTGAAGAGGTGATCCGCGATCATCCGGTATTGCTGAATCGCGCGCCGACGTTGCACCGTTTGGGTATTCAGGCTTTCGAGCCGGTGCTCATCGAAGGCAAGGCCATCCGTATCCATCCGCTGGTATGTTCTGCGTTCAATGCGGACTTTGACGGCGACCAAATGGCGGTCCACGTTCCGTTGATGCCGGCGGCGCAACTTGAAGCGCGACTGCTGATGCTGTCCGCCACGAATATCTTCTCGCCGTCCAACGGACAACCGAGCGTAACGCCGAGTCAGGACATCGTGCTTGGCTTGGCCTTCATGACCAAGATCCGCCGCGGCGCGAAGGGAGAATGGAAAACGGATTGGTCCGGACCTGAAGGCGAGATTCTTCAGCCGGGGCGCGTTTTCCCAGACACCGAGTCGGTGGTCCTTGCCCACGAGATGGGCGAAGTCGGATTGCATGCTGCCATCAAGGTGCGTCAAGGCGACGAGATTCTGGATACGTCGGTGGGGCGTGTGTTGTTGAAGGAAGCCCTACCGGACAGCAGCGTAACGCTGAAAGATGTAAACAGAGAACAGGACAAGACCAGCGCCGGCGATATTATCGCCCGGGCCTATGCGCGCCATGGCCACGCCAAGACCGTTCAACTGCTCGATGACCTGAAACGGGTGGGATTCCGGTATGCGACATTGGCGGGGATTTCCATCGCCGTCTGCGATATGCTGGTTCCGAAAGAGAAAAACGACCTGCTCGATGAAGCCCAAAACGAGGTGGCTCGCATCAATGAGATGTACCAAAACGGGCTGATTACGGACGGTGAGCGGTATAACAAGGTCATCGACCAATGGACCTCCACCAGTGAGGCGGTGTCGGCAGCCATGCTCAAGGCCATGGCGGAGAACGACCAAGGCTTCTCGGGCATCTACCTGATGATGACCTCGGGCGCGCGGGGTACGAAGTCGCAGATTCGCCAGCTTGCGGCTATGCGAGGTTTGATGGCCAAACCCTCGGGCGCGATCATCGAATCGCCCATTATGTCGAATTTCCGTGAAGGTCTGACCGTACTCGAGTACTTCATTTCGTCCCACGGGGCGCGCAAAGGCTTGGCGGATACGGCCTTGAAGACCGCCGATGCCGGCTATCTGACGCGGCGCCTAGTCGACGTGGCGCAGGATGTGGTCATTGAAGAACACGACTGTGGAACGTTGAACGGTATCTGGGTCGAGGCGCTCATGGAAGGTACCGAAGAGGTGGCGTCGTTGCCCGAACGTATCGTGGGCCGATATGCGCTGGACGACATTACCGTACCGGGCGAGGCCGAGCCCATCGTCGAGGCGAACGAAGAGATCACCGACGAGAAAGCCCATGAGATTGTGCATAAAGGGCTGCCGAGTGTCCGAATCCGATCGGTCCTGACCTGCCAGTCCAAACGCGGCGTATGCCAGTTGTGTTACGGCCGGAATTTGGCGGCCGGCGATCTGGTCGAAATGGGTGAAGCGGTGGGCATTACCGCCGCGCAGTCTATCGGTGAACCCGGCACGCAGCTGACCATGCGGACCTTCCACATCGGCGGCGCTGCGAGTCGACAAATCGAGTCGAGCGAAGTTCGGATGACCGACACCGGCATTCTAGAATATAACAACCTGCGGACAGCGGTAAACCGGGATGGCCAAACGGTGGCCGTCAACCGAGGCGGTGAGATCATCGTGCGCGGACCGGACGGGGCCGAGATAAAACGGTATTTGGTTCCCTCGGGCGCCACGTTACACGGCGAAGACGGCGAAAAGATCCGTAAAGGCCATGTGCTGTATGAATGGGACCCCTACAATACATCCATCGTTGCCGAGAAATCGGGTATATTGCGGTTCCAGGGCATGGTCGAAGGTATTACCATGCGCCGCGACATCAACCCGGAAACCGGTCTCGAAGAACGGGTGGTCACTGAACACAAACAGGACCTCCATCCCCAGATTGCCATTTTGGGCGACGAGGGCGAGGTATTGGCGTTTGCCCACCTACCCGCCAAGACGCACGTAGTGGTTGCTGACGGCCAGCATGTGGAGGCGGGCGATCTGCTTGCCAAGACGCCTCGCGAAGTGAGCAAGACGAAAGACATCACCGGCGGTCTTCCACGGGTCGCGGAACTTTTCGAAGCGCGGCAACCGAAAGATCCCGCGGTGATCAGTCACATCGACGGCGCGGTCGAATTGGGTACGGCCAGCAAAGGCATGCGCAAGGTTACAATCACCCCGCCAGTAGGGAAAGAGCGCGAATACACCATTCCCCACGGCAAGCACCTGAACGTGCAGGCGGGCGACCGGGTATATGCCGGTCAACGGCTGACCGATGGCCCCATCGTGCCGCAGGATATCCTCGAGGTACAAGGTGAAGACGCACTCCGGCGGTATTTACTGGATGAGATTCAGCAAGTCTACCGGCTTCAAGGCGTGAAAACCAATGATAAGCATATCGAGGTCATCATCCGGCAGATGCTGCGCAAGGTACGCGTCAAGGATGACCCGGGCGACACGGCCTTCCTGGCTCACGAGGAAGTGGACAAGATTCGCTTCCAGGAGATGAACGAACAGACTCTCAACAATGGCGGGCGGCCGGCGGAAGCCGAGCCCATCTTGCAGGGAATCACGAAGGCAGCGCTCAGTACCGAGAGTTTCATCGCCGCCGCGTCGTTCCAGCAGACGACTCGGGTGTTGACCGATGCGGCGTTGTCGGGCAAACGCGATTATTTGCGCGGCCTGAAGGAAAACGTCATCATCGGGCATTTGATCCCCGCTGGAACGGGGAGTCCCCATTACCAAGGGACCATGCCGATGGCGGTGGCTCATCTCGGTGACGACTTCGCCGATGAACTCGATGTGGGTCCTGCGTCGCATCCGTTGCAGGAAATGGACGATTCCGAAGAAGAGATTGCCTAATCGTTCGCCTTTGCAGCCTAGCTGCTGTATATGGGTAAGTTCCTGTTTTTAAATAGGTTACAACGACCGCCCGCTATGGGTGCAATGCCAAATCTTCCGGGCGGTCGTCTTGCGCTTGACATGCGCTTAATTTATATGCTATTGTTTCTAGCCGCTGTCTAAGGGGCTGCTTGGGCCCCATTTTAGGTGCTATGGTTAAATGCTTGCGTCCCATTTTGGGCGCTTGCGCGTAAAAGGAGAATGGGTTTTGCCTACCATCAATCAGTTGGTACGGAACTGCCGGAAAAAAATTACCAAGGCGACCAACTCGCCGGCCCTAAAGGCCTGTCCACAGGCCTCTGGGACGTGTACGCGCGTGTATACCACGACCCCGAAAAAACCGAATTCCGCGCTGCGTAAAGTGGCTCGTGTCCGTTTGAAAAACGGGATGGAAGTCACCACGTACATTCCCGGGATTGGCCACAATCTGCAGGAACACTCGCAGGTGATGATTCGCGGGGGCCGCGTTAAGGACCTTCCGGGCGTCCGTTACCATCTCATTCGCGGCGTGTTGGATGCGACCGGCGATATGGGCGGGCAAGCCAGTGCGCGCGAAGATGGCGGGAAAAAAATTCACGAAGGCCGCTGGGTCAGCCGCTCAAAATACGGCGTCAAGAAACCCAAGGCGAAGTAAAGGAGA
>PWNM01000328.1 GCA_003557825.1 Candidatus Hydrogenedentota bacterium
CCGCGCACGGCTGTACAGCGAACCGGACGGTGAATCGGTAGCTTCGGCCGCTGCCCACGAAAACGAGGACGCCGATAGGCCTTTGACGCCGTGGGAACTGTATCGGTATCGAATGCTTCGGGTTCAGGACGATCTGGAAACAACGAGGGACATCCGCAGGAAACTGGAAATCCCTTCGAAGCTAGACATCGAGACCGTCGACGAACACCTGGCGTTGCTGCATGAATGGCATGAATTGCTTGAAGAGTCGGTGACACGGGCTGGTTCGGTGCATGTGACACAACGGGGCGATCCGGCCGTGCTCGAGGCGCTCCCCCAGTTTGCTCAAGTGCTTGATATATTGGAAAACCAACCGCGGGAGGATCTGTATGCCCTGGGCGCTGCATTGCAGGAGCTTACCACCGAGTTGGCGCGGGCCATCCAACTTCAGCAGCAATACCTCGACCGGACCATTTTGCAGCTTCAGGACCGGGTCATCAATGGAGGTCCAAGCGTATATTTCGTGGCCAGGAGCGGACTCAATGAACGTATCGCCGACCTGGAGCGCGACTTGGCCATGCTCACCGATGCGGATAGTGATACCGTGCGGGAGACGCTGCAGGCCGAGCTGGATGAACTGAACGCCGAACGACGGCGGCGCGCCATCGAAGAGGATGAAACAAACGAACCCGAAGGACGGACCTTCGCCTTTATCGTCGTGCCCGATTGCGGAGCCATTCCCTCGATGTCTATTTTCGTCGCATCGGTATTGGCCTTTCCATGCCTCTGGCGGCGACGGCTGTACGGGCTCTTATTCGGGATTCCGATTTTGTATGCGGTCAACGTGGGGCGGCTGACCTGCCTGGCCATCATCGGAGCCTATGATAGCAGCGGCGAGATTTTCGATTTTGTACATAATTATGTCTGGCAAGGGATCTACGTGATCTTCGTGGTGGTAGTGTGGTTACTATGGGTCGAGCTGTTCGTCCGGAAAAATCAAAAGCCAACGGCATCCGCATAAGCAGCATCCTGTTTTTGATGTTGCGGTTTGCGGTCATTGTGCCGTTCTGCCTGTACATCTGGTGGACGGTAATGCCCTACTATGCCGAGGTCATGGGACCGCTCTCCGCCACGGCGTTTCGCTGGGTACTTCGCATGCCGGTTGAAGGGTATAGCGTCGATACAGGTGGTCTTATGAACACGCGCACGGTGCTTTCCTTTCGCCTCGAAGATGGCTCGAATCCTGGCATCCAGATGGGCCATCTTTTCTCCAATATTGCCCCCTATGTCGCCTTGGTGCTCGCCACAACGGGCATTACCCTCAAACGCAGGTTGTTCATCCTGGCCATTGGACCCGCGATTCTGTTCATTGGGCACCTATTGTTTTTGATTGCCGCATTCGCCCTGATGGAGCGGATTGAGGGGGCCACGCAAATCCCAACCGCCTTGGGGCAGCTCCTCATTACTATGCCATTCTTGCTGTGGGTCGTGCTCGCTTACTGGGAAAAACTGCTTGGGCTCTTAACGGCCGGAACTGCGGCGTCTTCGTCAGAAAAAGCAGAGGAATCCGTAACTTGACCAATTGGCATGGATTCTGGGGTCCATGGAAAGGGACCTTCCAGGAGCCATGCACCGGGTGTCGGGCCGCGCCAATACCTGAACTGCAACCTTCGTTGGGATGATAAACAATGCATAATGAAGACGAAGCTTCGGGCATGAGCCGCCGCCGGTTTCTTGGGGCCGCCACGGCTGCCGGAGTGGGGATATGGGCCGCACCAGGCGTGACGGAACCACCTAAGCGGCCCAATATTATATTGATTTGTACGGATCAACAGCACTGGGAGGCGTGGGGCGGAGCCGATCCGTTTTTCGACACCCCCAATATCGATGCCTTGGCCCGGGAAGGATGCGTATTCACGCATGCCTATTGCCCGACGCCTCAATGTTCGCCCGGGCGGGCTGCCCTCTACACCGGTTTGTACCCTCACCGGACCGGCGTGATTGGGAACCTTGGCTCAATAGACCATGACGGCGCACCCATACCACCCCTCCCTATGGGGCAGGAAACGCTGGGATCGCGCCTGCGCGATGGCGGCTATCACACGGCCTACTTCGGCAAATGGCATTTGGGAAACGAAGAGCATTTCGCAGCCCATTTCGATGATGCCTTGTTGGACGGCGGTCCCGATGCGGCCATGACCGACCGGTCCATCGAATATCTCGAAGGCCGGACAGCGCATCCGGACCAACCCTTTGCGCTCCTAATCAACTATCTCAATCCCCATGATATCTACGAGTTCGGCTATTTCCACGAACCCGAATCCATCGAACTGCCGGATATGGAAATCCCTACGCCTGAATCCTGGTCCGAGACCTTCGAGAACAAGGCTGTTCCGCAAAAACAGTTTATGACCGATGACCAAGGCGCCTACATCGAGGATAAGTCCGACGAGTTTTGGAAAAAATACCGCGTAGTCTATCGCGACAAGTGCCGTCTGGTCGATGCAGAAGTGGGTCGTGTGATGGAAACGGTGAGACAGCTTGGACTCGATGATTCCACCGTGATTTTGTTCACTTCGGACCACGGCGACATGGACACCCACAACCGGCTCGTATTCAAGGGCCCTTTCATGTACGACCATCTTCTCCGGGTTCCGATGATTGTCCGTATGCCGGGCGGAACGCCTGTGTCGTCCCGTGACGCGTTTGTGGGTCTGTCTGACATCGTGCCCACG
>PWNM01000474.1 GCA_003557825.1 Candidatus Hydrogenedentota bacterium
ATACGCCCAGAGGGTTGGTCGGAACTCCGCTCTCGATCGGAGCGGCGCACGGTCATCGTAACGACCAACACAAGCTCCCCCTCGTCTAACCGCAATCCGCACAGCTTTAATGGGCGTCCTGGGGCCACGTTGCTGGTAAATTCGAGAGCTGTCCTGGTGATAATCTCGTCGTTACGCCGGATCTCTTCTTCGATGCTTGCCTGAATACGGATTCGGCCACGGGAATCGCGCCCCATAGGAGTGATGATCAAGGTATACCGGTCATTGACTTGAATCCGTGTTTTTTCCCGATACTGAGCAGGCCGTTTCTGTTCGCGAACCAGACGGAAGGTGTCGTATTCGTCCAGGTCCTCCAGTGCCTGACGGACCGAGTCGAGGGTCCGATCGTAAAGCTTCTCCTCACGGTCCTCGAAAGAAGCCTGGATGGCGACCATGGATATCTCGATAGCATCCTCTTGCTGCGCAAGGGCGGCCGTGGACACCAATGCTACGGCCACTAGCGCCACAAGCGACCTGCTTGTGCTCACCATAGGTCTCCTTCGGCTATTTCGACCCATACTGTAGCCCCCCCATCGTCCGAAGTCTCCCAATGCACTGTCGCGCCTTCGATCTCAGTCTTGACGTCCTCGACCACGGTAGCAGTTGCGTCGGGCGTTGCGCCTCGGATGATCACGAAGGTGGATACTGCCACAATCAAAGAGGCGCTGGCAAGCGATAAAAAGGCCCACAGGCCCCGATGGGACCGTACCGGCTGTTCGGCGATACGTTCGTTGATCCCCGCCATGAAGGCCGGAAACTGCGCATCGGTGATCCGCTCGTGCCGTGCAACGGTACGGGCTCCCTGACGCAGCAACTCCAACTCCCGTCTATAGGCCTTGGTCTCGGCATCGGAAGCGCCACCATCGTCGTGGTCGCTTTCCTTATCAAAGGCGCGTTCCACGTCATATTCCCATCCTTTGTTATTCACGGCCTTGCTCCTGTCCCTGCATGAGCCCGCGTCGAGTAAGGTAGTCTCGAAGTTTCTTGCGCGCATGATGCAGGCGACTCATTACCGTTCCTATATTGCAGTTCATGGCCTCGGCCATTTCTTCGTAACTCATCCCTTCAAATTCGCGTAACACAAAGGCTGTCCGATGTTTATGGGGCAACGTATCCAGCGCATCAAGGATAGCCTCGCCTATTTCCCGGGCCTCCGCCTCACTGGCAGGCCCCGGAATTCCGGACGGGGCATCTGCTGATTCGAGTGCGTCATCATAGGAGACCGTCTTGATCCGCCTTTTTTTCCACTGGTCCTTGCATTGATTCGACGTGATCCTCAATAACCACGGCTTAAAGCTGTCATCGCCTCGAAACCGCTTCAACGCCCGATGAGCCTTAATAAACACCTCCTGGGAGATGTCCCACGCCTCTTCTCGTTCTCGCATGAAATGGAATGCCAATGCGAAAACATCGTTCCGAAACCGGCGGACCAGCTCCTCAAAAGCATATGCATCGCCGGTCTGGGCCATCGTGATCAGCTCGGATTCAACCATTTCATCCCGAAGCTTGGGCCGCGCCTGCGACGCATCCAGATGCCTCGATTCATTCATCCAGAGGCTTAGGACCGCCATGGGCATCCTCGTAGTTTTATACTTTCATCCAATGTAGACGATGTCCGTTCCCTGGTATTCATTTTTTTCACAAACAGCCGTGTCGCATAGTGGGCCGTGGGTCCTATCCTACTCAATGCAGTGCGCGAAGGCAAGGATAAGACTGTATTACTTGAAAAAACGCAGCAAGACAAATTGTAAGGCGTCAGCCAGTTTGCCTTCAAGCATGCCGTGGAGATTTAGGAACCGCGGACAAGGACAAATTCCGCAAGAGCAAGGAGGGTACTTTTGTAGTGGCTTGAGGGAAGGCATTCCAAGGCATTACAACCATTATTGCTATATTCCCGCGCCACATCGATCGCCTGCTGAAGCGCGCCTGTCGTATCGAGCATGGTAGCCACCCAGGCACGATCGGCATCGGTCAGAGTAGCCCCCCGCATAGAATCAATGCGATTTCGGTCAACATCGTCGAGCCTATCCCGAAGATACAAGATGGGCAATGTCCGTTTGCCCGCAATAAGGTCGCCGCAGGACGGTTTGCCCAGAATATCTTCATTCTGTACCAAATCTAGGATATCATCGACAATCTGAAACGCCGTGCCCACATTAAGCCCGAAGGTATGCATGTCATCGCGGTATGCGCCTCCCCGCAATACACAGGGCGTGCTGCATGAAACCGCAAATAGACTCGCCGTTTTTGAGCGCGCAAGGTTCAGGCATCCTTCAAGGCTATATCCATTAAGGCCGCGGCCAAAATCTGTCAGCTCGCCTTCGGCCATCTGGCGAATGCAGTCGACTGCGTTCGCAATGACATCACAGGAATCGTAGCTACTTAATACGCCGATTCCGCGTGCCACGAGGTAGTCGCCCCCTAACACGGCCGCATGGTTATCCCACATGGCGTTGAGCGACAATTTTCCGCGACGCAAGCTAGCCTCATCGATTACATCGTCGTGAGCCAGAGCGGCCATATGGAGAAGTTCCATAGCGCTCGCCATGGAAACATATCGATTTAGGTTTTTTGCGCCGATGGCCCCTGCCGACAGTAAACACATGGCGGGTCGCAGCAGCTTGCCGCCCACGGGTTGCACGCCATCCGATTTCCCATTGACAAGCCGAATCACGTCCGTCCAAAGGTTTGCAATCTCTTCGCGCACCAAGGACAGCTCATCTTCTACAGGCCTGTAAAGTTCACTAAGTTGGGTTGTGGATGGCATGATGCATATATCCTAGCATACGGGACTGGCAGCGGTCGACTTCAAATCTTGGGAAGCGGTAACTTGTCCGCTTGCCTTTCATCAAGATATCAACGCATTCACCGCTGGCTTTAGTCCCTGATTGTAGCCATCGGCCTGTAGTTCGGGCTCCAGATTAGGTGTTCCTAAAGTCGTTAAGCGTTATTGGGGTTCCTAAGAGATGATCCTCAATCTGTTTCCGGCGGTGTTTCACTTGGATCCGGACCCATTCCGGGGATATGGTGACCTGTGGCGGGTTCCTCTGGAGGAAAATCCACCTCTACCTCCTGTGAACCACAACCCGCCATGACTATAGCGGTTACGGCAATCGCCAGTGATAGCATCCATCCCTTTTTCATGCTGATACCCTTTCTGTTTTCTCGATGGCCACCACTGATTCGCGTTCAATGAGGGTGACCGACATAATGCTTCGTTGCGGTAGTCTATCCGGATTTTCAATGCGGGATAGAAGTGCTTGCGCGCCTAGACGTCCCATGCCTGCTTTATCGACACCCATAGTTGTGAGGGGTGGGGAGGTAAACTGAGCCCGTTCAACATCGTCGAAGCCAACTATACTCAGGTCTTCTGGAACGCGGATACCGTGCTTTCCAAAAACAGGTAATGCATCGATTGCCCCGCTGTCATTTACCGTGAAAAGGGCAGTAATGGGCAGCCCCGATTGAGCGATCCGATCGGCTGAACGCCTTGTTCCTTGCATATCATAAGTATCTCGAAATACATATGCTTCGTTAATGGCGATACCGCGTCGATGCAGGGCAGCCTTGTATCCCGCAAAACGCCATTGAGTACTAGTCGTCTCCTCGTAAGTCGTTAGCATGCCAATGTGCCGATGCCCCCGGTCGATTAGATGCTCGACCGCAGCACAGGCCCCATTGTATCCATCCGAGCAGACCACATCCATAGGAGGATCGTCGAACTCCTCGTCAATCAATACCGCAGGTATCCCTGTGTCGTATATTGCCCGAACATAGGTATGTGGTATTTGACCGAGTAGGACAATGCCGTCTACGGCGTTTTCACGAACAAATTTGGGAAGGCGTACCGTACCATCTAGCAACCGCCCGCTAGCTACCAAAAGGTTGTAGCCCTCGGCATTTAGCACTTCTTCGATACCACCTAAAACGGGCACATAAAACGCATTTGAGAAAAGCTCTGCACATGAGGGGTAAAACAGAAGTCCAATGTTTTCCGAGCGTTGACTTTTTAGCGCTTTACCAGCGGCGTTTGGTGTATATCCGAGTCGATTCGCTATTTCGATTATGTATTTGCGCGTCTCCTTGTTGACTCGGCCGCTATCATTTAGGGCCATAGAGACGGTCGTAATTGAGTAACCCGATTCCTTTGCCACCTCGCGGATGCCTGGACGGGTAGTTTTGCCTTTTTTCATGTATCTGCAGGAAACCTCAAATAGTAGAACCAAATCACAGATGCGCGGAACCACTATGGCTCCGCACATCTGTATAGGTTTTGTTCAGAAGGTTGACTTTATTCAATCAACCGTATCCGCCTCCGTAGGTAAGAGTCCAACCCCACCAGTTGATACCCCAGCCTACATCCTGGCGGCCCAAGGGGGTGAGGCCTTGATCGCCCAGGATCGGGAATCGTTCATTGAGCCTGATAAACTCAACATGACCATCCAAGTATAGAACATTGGAGCCACCGGGGATGTGATTGAAGCGCAGTTGAGCAGTAGGTGAGCCACCCCAATATGAATGCCCGTCACGCGATGAACTCACCGCATCCCACATGATCGGTATAGAGCTCTGAGCTTGAGCGCCAGCTGCAGGATTGTTTATGTCGGTAATCGCAAAGCGTTCGACTCCTTCACGCAGGCGGGGGTAACTGCCGGGCAATGGGGAACCATCGTCATCAACGCCGTTCTCCCCATAGATCCACGGAATGCGGCGACCCGCTGTCCAAGACAGGTCATCGGCGTTGATTACGGAACCACTGGATGCGACTCGGTGGGCAATGGGCATATACATGTCACAGGTTGAATCAATGGGCGCCATAGCATGGGCATCAATTCCATAGCCCCATGTGAATGACGTAGATTCGACAACCGGATTGTCAGTCATGACCAGATAGCGGGAGTTAGTAATGTCAATGTATTGGTTAGTCGTTGTCACCATATAGGGCATATAGAAATAGGAAATGGGGGTAGAGAGTTTTAGATGCAGGCATCCGCGCTTTAGTTGTTCCAGATTTGCATCGCCGCCTGTATCAAATTGGCTAATACGTTCAATTTGAGCCACAAAATCCTGGTCGATTCTCAACGCATCTCCTGCCGGATCACCACCTGAATCCGAGGGACAACGAGCAATGGCTGGATCGTTCCAGTAATCTGGATACAACGAATCTGAATCTGGGCCTATGGCAAGCCCCATCCACGAACCTTCCCAAGGTATGTACTGGGTTCCAGGGGGGAGATGACCGCTTCGTGCTTCTGACGAGTAGATCTTGAAGATCAAGCCCCACTGTTTGAGGTTGTTGGCGCAGGATGCGCGGCGGGCTGCCTCGCGTGCGCGCGCCAAAGCAGGTAGCAGGATTGCCGCCAGAATCGCAATGATAGCGATGACAACCAGCAGTTCGATGAGTGTAAATCCTTGCTTGTGATGACGTTTCATTGTTCCTCTCCTCTCCAATAGTTACTTTGTGAACCAGCACGCCAAGACCACCTTGGATGCCAAAACGTTTTGGCTTTTCGGTAAGTTTTTATCCCTCACCCTTCGCCAATATGCTTTACCCTGCCATAGTCCAGGGAAAAAATCAACTTTTCCATTGGTCAAAAATGGATTAGGAAACGGCAATCCAAGTTTTACGTCACCCAATAGCCAAAACGTTTTGCTCTTGGCCTTAAGATGGTGTATTTAGTGCATCCACAAACTGCTTACGACGAAGATTCATCGCCGTCGGGAGAAGTCGGCGATGAAATTTCCCCGTCTAGTGTTTCCGGATTGCTGGCTTCGAGGCTCTGCACATAGGACGCTTCCTCTGCTTCGAGGGCGGCGTATTCCTCGGCCAGCTCGGCATCTACCCGGTCGCGATGGCGCCGGCGTTCTTCTCGTTCGACGGCGCTGGCGGCGGAAAGGAATGACTGAGGCGCTTCGGAGAACACGCCTTCGGCGAGCCAATCAAATTGGCCGTTCATTAATGCATCGGCTATGCGCGATACCTCGGCTCCATCGTTGTGGCGGATCCTCTTTAGATTGTCAGTGATTCGCCTCCGTGCCCGGGTGCAGAAGAAATCGGCAAGGTGCTCTGCTTCGGCAGTATCGACCTCGCCCTTTTTCAGGAGTTGCTCCGTTCGGGACAGAACACAGGTCATGGCGAATAAGTCGACGGCGGCATCCACCAACCCATAGAGGGCAAGCTGCTCGTGTTCGAGGGCGTGACGATGGCGAATGAGGGCATGCAAGATAGCACGGGCCAGTTGCTTACATGTGCGCGCTAGATAGACAACATGGCCCCGATTGCGTGGCCCCAGATGCTGGATATCTTTGGGGAGCGGGGGAGAGATAAGCTGTCGGGGATACCAACGGAGATAGAACATCAGGACTGTCCAGAACGAATGCAGTCGTTTTCCGGCCAGTAAGGGTCCCACCTGTCGAAGGTGGACACTGATGGCTTCGCGAGCCATAAAAAGGCGGAGAATCTCGTTTGTACCTTCAATGATGCGGGCTAGACGAACGTCGCGCAGCAGTCGCTCGGCGGGGACCGGGTCATCGCCGCGACGGGCCAATGATTCGGCGGTTTCCAGCCCGCGACCGCCACGGATCTGGACCAGGTCATCTACAATCCGCCATACCGCTTCAGAAGCGAAGCATTTGGCCGCAGCCGTTTCCATTCGGATATCTACGTCGCCGGCATCGGCCAGGGCCGTCATGACCATGGTCATGCTTTCCATGGCATAGGTCTCGGCAGCCATGGAGGCCAGCTTTGATGCGATGCCTTGATGCTTTCCAATTGGCGCGCCCCATTGCACACGGGAGCGGGCCCAGTCGCGGGCGAAGCAGGTGCTCAGTTTGGCGGCGGCGGTTGTCGCCATGGGCACGGCCATGCGCCCTGAGTTCAGGGAGGTAAGCGCCAATTTTAGCCCTTGACCGGGACGTCCCAACACATTGGCAGCGGGGACGCTCATATCACGAAAGCGTAGCACGCCGTCCGAGATGCCGCGAACGCCCGAAAAGACGCTCTGATGGGTAACCTCGAACCCCGGTGTCTCTGTTTCGACCAAAAAAGCCGTGAGCAACTGCTTTTCGTGACCTCGAACACTACGGGGCGTCAAGGCCAAAACCACAACCAGCTCGGCATTGGGACCATTCGTACACCAGAGCTTTTCTCCGTTAATGATATAGTATTCGCCGGGTTCATCGAGTGTGGCCGTGGTGCGAATCTCAGAAGGATCGGACCCTGCTTCGGCTTCAGTCAAGGCAAAGGCCGAAAGGGCTCCTTTAGCCATTCGCGGCAAATAGGTCTGTTTCTGCTCTTCGGAGCCGAACCGTAGAAGCGGCTCAACGGCTCCGACGCTTTGATGGGCGGATAGGCATGCCGCTGTAGACGTGCAATAGCTAGCAATGAGCGAAATGACCCGCCCATAATTGGTTTCGGAAAGCCCCATACCTCCGTAAGCCTTGGGAATCCGCATGCCGAAACAGCCCACCTCTGCCAAGGCAAGCAATGACTCTTCGGGGGCCTCGCCGGTCCGGTCGACTTCATTGGGATCGACATACTCCTCGAGGATTTTCCGAACTTGGCGCAGCAGATCGTCCCCGATTCGCTTGTCTTCAGAATCCTGTTCTGGGAAGGGGGATACCAGATCCCATCGAAAAACGCCTGCGAACAAATCCCGAAGGAATCCAGTTTTGACCGGACTCTCGTCAGTAGCTTCCTCAAATTGCCGCATGGAAGCGGCCGAATCGTCGGGTTGAGACGTCATGGTTGGGTGTTCTCAGGTTTTGATTCCCGTAGCACAGACCGAATTACTCTTACGCATTATTTTAGAACAACCGGCTGATAAGGTCAAAAGAAACTGCCCGTATTTCAGCCTCTCATAGGCCGCCTTACGGGCAGAAGCAAAAAGGTACGGCTTAAGACTCTTTGAATTCGGTAACCAAAGCCTGGATGCTCGCCTTGGCATCTCCAAAGAGCATACGTGTGTTAGGCTTGAAGAACAGCGGATTGTCCACGCCCGCGAAACCGGAAGCCAGTGACCGTTTTAGCACAAATACCGTACGTGCGTGGTCCACGTTTATGATGGGCATGCCGTAGATGGGACTCGATTCGTCTTCACGCGCCGCCGGGTTGACTACATCATTGGCCCCAATGACGATTGCAACATCCACGGTTTCGATGCTTGGGTTGACTTCATCCATCTCGACCAGTTGTTCGTATGGCACATTGGCCTCTGCCAAGAGCACGTTCATGTGGCCTGGCATACGTCCGGCCACCGGATGAATGGCAAACCGTACCTCGGCGCCGTTTTTCTCGAGGATCTCACCCAGTTCACGTACCACATGCTGGGCCTGGGCCACTGCCATGCCGTAGCCGGGGACAAACAATACGCTGGATGCCGACTCGAGAACGTAATACGCGTCGTCGGGTGTAATGGGGTTGGCTTCGCCTTGTACGTCAGCGCCCTTTGCGCTGCCCACGGAACCGAACCCGCTAAACAGGACATTGGTGAGCGACCGGTTCATGGCTTTACACATGATCTTGGTCAAGATTATACCGCTCGCGCCAACCAGGGAACCCGAAACAATGAGCACTGTGTTGGTGATGACAAACCCCGCCGCGCAGGCGGCAAGTCCTGAATAGCTATTGAGCAATGAGATGACCACGGGCATGTCGGCCCCGCCAATGGGAATCGTTGCTAGAATGCCCAGGATGCCCGAAAGGATGATGACAACGATGAAGCTTCCGTAATTGGTCTCGGGGCGGAAAACAAACATTAGTCCGAGCACCAGCACGAGCGCCATGATAACGGCGTTTACGACCTGTTGTGCGCCAAACAACACAGGCTTTCCACTGATTCGCTCAGACAGCTTCCCATAGGCTACGAGACTGCCTGTAAAGGTAACGCCGCCAATCAGAATGGCCAGAAAGATAGGCAATGACGTGGCAATGGGGATATCGACCCCGGCTGTCAGGATTCGTTGATATTCGGCCCAGCCCACCAAGAGACTCGCAATTCCGCCAAACCCGTTGAACAAGGCCACGAATTCGGGCATGGATGTCATGGGGACTTTTGACGCAGCGATTGCCCCAATAGCCGTACCGATCAACAATCCCGCGATAATGAACTGATAGCCGATGATATCCTGATGCACCAAGGTGGCAAGAACGGCGATTAACATGCCCACCGCGGAAACCATGTTACCCTTTCTGGCCGTGGATGGGGAACTCAGCATCTTCAGTCCGAAAATGAACAGAACCGATGCCAGGATATAGCTCAGATAAACAATTTGAGTCAGGGACTCCCTCACTTCTTGTCTCCTTCCTTACTCTTAAACATGGCAAGCATACGGTCCGTCACCAAGTAACCGCCCACAACGTTGATGGTGGCAAAGGTGACCGCCAATGTTCCCAATACCACGCTTATTGTGCCTTCCCCTATGGCCCCGGCGGCGATGATAGCGCCGACAATGGTAATGCCCGAAATAGCATTTGAGCCGGACATTAATGGGGTATGCAGCGTCGATGGGACCTTTGATATGAGCTCGAAGCCAAGGAAAATGGCGAGTACGAAGGTGAATAACAATAAAATGGATTCCATAAGCCGCTTTTTCTCCCTCTTTTTCCTGTGATGAAGCCTGGCAATAGTAGACACCTAGCCCTAGGCCGATTCATAGACCTGACGAATGCGGTCGTTGACGATGGAACCATCATGAGTAACCAGGCATCCGGCGATGATCTCATCATCTTGTTTGAGCTCAAAGGTCTTCTCGTCGCTGTTCCAATAGGAATCGACAAAGCTTGCTACGTTGGCCGAATACATTTGGCTTGCATGGACTGCTACGTGGCCGGGCAGATTGGCCAATCCGACGATCAAAACGCCGTTTCGGTCAATTTCCTGGTTCACTTCAGAACACTCAACGTTTCCGCCGCTTTCCACCGCCAGATCAACGATGATGCTGCCTGGTTTCATCCGGTCCACCATGTCATTGGTGATGATCTGCGGCGCTTTTCGTCCGAAAAGCTGTGCGGTCGTGATAACAATATCCGCGTTTTCACAAACCTTTGCCATGGCTTCCCGCTGCTTTTCTTGCTGTTCGGGGGTCAATTCCTTGGCATAACCGTCCTTGGTCTGGCCGGTTTCGCCCAAATCGACTTTGACGAACCGGGCCCCGAGCGATCGGACTTGTTCCTCAACGACTGGCCGCGTATCAAACGCGTCGACATGCGCCCCAAGACGGCGAGCCGTGGCGATAGCCTGTAACCCGGCAACGCCCGCGCCGATGACGAATACTCGGGAAGGTTTGATGGTACCCGATGGAGTCATCATCATGGGAAGTACTTTGTCCAGTCGTTCGGCTGCCACGATGACGGCGTAATATCCCCCGAGATTGGCCTGCGAACTAAGGGCGTCCATTTTTTGCGCCAGGGTCGTACGCGGTATCATCTCCATGCTAATGGCGCTGACCCTTGCCTCAGCGAGTTTTTCGACCAATTCCCGTTCGTTAAAGGGGTCCAGAAAGCTTACATGAATACACCCTTGTTTCATCTGGGCTGCTTCATCGATAGGGGGCTTGCGCAGCCGGATGATCATATCGGCCTCTTTTAGGGAGCCCGAACGGTCAGTGGAAACAGTAGCGCCAGCATCTTCATAGGCGTCGTCGGTGTGCCGTGACGGCGTGCCCATACCCGATTCCACCGTGATTTTTGCGCCTTTTTTAGTCAGCGCAGCTACGGTGTCGGGGATCATAGGAACACGTCGTTCTGACTCCTCGCACTCCTTCGGAATGAATATACGCATAGGAATACCCCGTGTTTTTTGTAAGTTGGAACAGACCG
>PWNM01000199.1 GCA_003557825.1 Candidatus Hydrogenedentota bacterium
ACCGGATGCCTGCGTTTTTCGTTTTACTTATCGTGGATTTGTTCCTGCCAGTAATCCCAGTTTCCGTGTACCTCGGCGATGAGGGGTTTGTCTGACCAGTCATCGTTGTAGAGCGTAAATGGATCTGCTGTCGCTGGAAGAGCGTTCACAAACTCCCAACCAAACCGGGTACCGTGCTCCAGGGTGTTGTGGAGCACATCATGTGCTTCCTCTGGCGCATAGTCAGAGCCGTTGAAGGTCATATGCTCGGACACCGCCCAGTCACGGTCTACCTTGCGGACATTTTCATAGGCAACCGTGTTAGGGCTCCGGGTAATCTTGTTCCAGTGCCAGTTCACCTGCAGGATCTCGACGCGGTCGAGGTTCTTAAGAAAGGTTACCGGATCTCCAAGTCGATTGGGCATCTCCGGTCCACCGGATTCGAGGTAGTCGACGGCAATCCAAGCATCTTCTCCGGCCACCTCACGAATGGCTCTCATATCGCCGCTGACCCATCCTGCCAGGGACTCAGCCCGGAATTGATTCCACACCGGATTGGCAATAAACTCCTCCGGGACAGGAAACGTATCGGGCCATGGGGGCGCGTCGGCGATATCGTTTGCCGTCACCCACTCCTCATAGGCTTTTCGTGCATGATCGCTGTAGCAGATGCGTTGATGACCCATATATTGCGGTTCGACACTGGTTTCGAAATAAAGTACTTCGTCCAGGTTCTCAACTCCCGCCATTAGGTTGCGTATAAAACGTCGAGAAGCCTCGAGGTACTCCGGGGAAAACTGAGAAGGAACGCGGCTTCCAAAACCGTATTCAACATCATAAACTTCCTCGCCGTCGCTATTGATGGCAACGGCATCGGGATGGCGCTCCCAGAATCCCGGCGGCAGCACCCCACCGCCAACGGCGTAGTTCTCGACTCCCACGCTGACATACATGCCTCGGTCACGGATGGCCCGAATCACCCGGTTCAGCGGTTCCAGTGAAACACTGATCTCACCGTCGCCCTCCGGGTCAAAATGGTGCCAATAGCAGATCAACTCGATGCAGTTGTAGCCCTTATCCTGAAGGATATCCAATCCGTCGATTAGGAGCTGTACATGATCGGGATCCGGAAAATGACACAGGGGCTTGGCGATCTTCAGAAAGACCCACTCCCCATCGTCGTAAAACCGACCGTCGCGTATCTCCCATTGTTCGCTTGGCGCGGTTGCTTCCGCCGAATCACATGCTGCTGGAAGTCCAAGAAGCATGGTCGAGAGCATCACAATAAGAGCCATACAAAGAGCTTGGCATGTAGTCATTGAACCTGTTCTCCATTGTTCCTGAACGATCCGAAAGGTTCATCTCGCCGCGCTTGAGCGCCGGATGCATCCATGGTTTGCTGTACTACTCGGCGCGGACCTGCTCCATCCAGTAATCCCAGTTATCGTCCACCTCCGCAATGAGCGGTTTGGGAGACCAATCGTCTTTGTAGTGACTGAAGGGGTCATCGCTGGATGGGGCAATGTTGACAAATTCCCAGCCGAACCGGGTTCCATTTTCGAGGGTGTTGTGGAGCACATCGGACACTTCATCCGGCCGGTAATCGGAGCCATTCATGGTCATGTGCTCAGAAATGGCCCAGTCTCGATTGACCTTCTGCACATTCTCATAGGCGACCATGTTTGGTCTCCGAGTTTGCTTATTCCAATGCCAGTTGACCTGGATGATTTCCACTCGACCCAGGTTTTCCAAGAAGGTGACTGGGTCGCCCAGACGATAATGCATCTCACCGCCGCCCGTCTCAAGATAATCTACGGCAATCCAGGCGTCCTGACCGGCCACATCACGGAAAGCGGCCATGTCACCGTTTACCCAATCGGCTAAGGCTACGGCGCGGAAGTGATTCCATACAGGATGCTCCACAAAACTGGATGGCGCCGGTAATGACTCCGGCCATGCGGGCGCATCGGCAACATCATTTTCCAAAACCCATGCTTCATATGCGTTCCGCGCGTGGTCGCTGTAACACAGGCTCTGTCGGCCCATATATTGGGGCTCGACTGTCGTCTCGAAAAACAGTACCTTCTCATGATCGATGCCTGCCGTCAGATTGCGGATGAATCGACGGGAGTACTCGAGATACTCGGGTGAAAACTGAGACGGTACGCGACTGCCGAAACCGTATTCCACATCATAGACCTCCTCCCCGTTACCGTTGATGGCCACGGCATCGGGATGGCGATCCCAAAAGCCAGGCGGGATAACTCCCCCGCCGACAGCGTAGGTTTCCACGCAGAGGGTCGCATACATACCGCGATCATGGATTGCGTTGATAAGCCGATTCAACGGTTCAAGGGATACGCTGATCTCACCATCGCCTTCCGGGTCCAGATGATGCCAATAACAGTTAATCCCAACGGTGTTATAATCCTTTTCCTGCAAGATATCGAGATCGGCAATTAACTGGTCCACTTCCGCCTGGCTGCCGAAATTGCGCAAGGGTTTGGCGATTTTCAGAAATACCCATTCCCCATCGTCATAGAATCGGCCATCCCGCATTTTCCATCCCTCTTCCGTGGTCGTATCATCCGCAGCGTGGCACGATGTCGGCAGTCCTCCAAATAACCCCGATAGCAGTCCGAACAAAGCAATCGCCAAAATGCTGTGAACACTTAAACTCATGGTAGTCTCCCTTTGCCTCGTGCTTACCTTAGACGAGGTTCCATTGGTTGTC
>PWNM01000113.1 GCA_003557825.1 Candidatus Hydrogenedentota bacterium
CGAATGCAGCGGCGGCATGGGACTGCCGGTGAGCGCCCTCGAACGGACCGCCTTGGCGTTGCTTCACGGCAACACCATCCGCATTTATGGCGCGAAAGGGTAAGCCCTAATCAGCCGCAGTCGAATCGGTCGGCCCTTCCGTTGGCTGGGTATCATCGCTGACCAGATGCAACGGGAAGGGTTTCGTGGCTTCACCCGTGTACAGCGACATATGGGGGAACGGTATCTCGATGCCTTCCGCGTCGAACCGTTCCTTTATGTCTTGCATCAAGCTGTTGCGCAACGCCAGAACATCCGTTTTAACACACCATGCCCCCACCATGAAGTCGAGAGCGGAATCGCCGAAAGCGCTAAACAAAATCAACGGCTCGGGTTCATCCAGAACGGCGGGGTTCTTCGCGGTAATATCCTTGAGGAGCGCTTTTACACGGCCCACATCCTCTTTATAGGCCACGCCCACGTTGATCTCCACCCGACGGATGGGAAAGCGGGTCAAGTTAACCACTTCGGTCTTGATGATGTTTTCATTGGGGATACGGATGAACCGATTATCAAAAGCCCGTACTTTCACGGATAACAAATCAATGGCCAGGACCACGCCCGTCGTATCGCCAACCGTGATGATATCGCCCACGGCGAAGGGGCGCTCGGAGATCAGGAACAGGCCGCTGATGATATTGGACACGCTGGTCTGGGAAGCAAAACCAATGGCCACGCCCAAGACGCCCGCTGCGCCCAGCAGGGCCGTTATCTCGAAGCCGAGTTGCTGCAGAACAATGATAATTAGTAGGGCCAGTCCGCCAAAATAGACGCCTTTCGAGAAGAGCATGGCCGCTTGATCGGAGAGGCGTTTGCTGGCGAAACGGATGACCAAGCGTGTTCCGATTCGCAGGAACAAATACCCCAAGCCAATGAGTAGGACAACGCGAACGATATTCCAGAATTCCTCACTTCCCAAAAAGGTTGACCATTCAATGGCGCCTAGATCCGGCATGAATAGAATTCCTCCTCTATCTCCTAAAAACCCGCGAAGGACCGGACATTGCCGAAGCTTCGCTGGAAGACATTGGCTTTGACGGGTTCCCGTGCGTCGGACAACGGTTTGCCCACCGATTCCCATTTGGGCGGCCGATCCTCGTAGGAGATATCGCTGACCTGTTCGACGCCCCGGAAAGAAACGGTCACGGCATTGGTCCACAATTGTTTGGGACTCTCGTATACCCGCAAATGGGCCACCCGGATGCACAATCGTTCAAAATCCAGGTCTTCCGTCGAACCGTTGTGCAAGGTAACGGGGCACACGGCGCAGTGCGGCTGGGTGGGTCCCGCATCGAGGTCGCGCCTCGCGCGTGTCCGCAGGGAATAGCACAACTCGCCGCTCATCGGATCGCCGAACCAGATATTCGATAGTACGGCCGACGGGATCTCGCAAAGCTTCTGCGCCTTGTCTTTACCGACATGAATGCGCAGCCAGATCGGGATACTGACGAAAAACACCGCCTTGCTGTTGTGGTGAATGCCAATCTGGGATTCGGGGCGGACCACAATTGGTCGATCGGGCATGATCGGCGTCAACTGCACAATGGGCGACTCACCGGTGACCACCCATCGTTGCCAGTCCAGGTCCTCCGGTGGGGTCGATTCCTCGATCGTGGCATGTTGCTCCGTAGGTTCTATTTCGCCGTCTGTTGCCCGTTCAACGGCGATATGCCACTCATCGCGTTCATGGTGCAGCCAAAGCGATATTGCCCCAAGTCGAATGCATCGGCCGGTTTTACTTTCGATTGTGATAGGTTCCCAAAGGCTCATAAAATTCTCCGTGTGTCGTTCATGGCGATCCTACACAATACATGGCTCAATAGTCTATGATAGCATTCAAACCACTGCTTTACAGGATGACCGACCATGGCCCGCTCGAATAAACGCAAGAAACGCTCCAGTCCGATTCCCACGCCCTATGCTCCTCCAGGAACGCTGATTCCCCTGCCCAATGCGGCCCATTCCGATATTCAAGTATTTGCCTATGGTCCATCGGACTTCTACGAGGCGTCCATCAGTGATCCGGCGGAAATCGCGGCCTATCGGGAGAAGTGGCCGGTTACGTGGATCAACGTCAATGGGCTGGGCAATATTGGGACCATCCAGGAGTTGGGACGGATATTTGGGCTTCATGGCCTGGCCCTCGAGGACGTGTTGACCCTACAACAACGACCTAAGGCCGAGCAATATGGGGACCACCTGTTTCTGGTCGTCCGTATGCTTGAGTCCGGTCCCGGAATCGAGACCGAACAGCTAAGCATTTTTACGGGACCCGGATTTGTTCTGACTCTTCAAGAGCATCCCGGCGACTGTCTTGATCCCATCCGCAAACGCATTCGAGAGGGACGGGGCAACGTGCGTACCATGGAGGCCGATTATTTGGCCTATTGCCTGCTTGATGCCGTCATCGACGCCTATTTTCCGGCTCTTGATACGCTGAGTGACCGCATTGATGATATCGAAGTCGAGGTACTCGACTGCCCCACCGCCGATACGGTTGCTCGGATACATCAGTTCAAACGCAGTCTATTGGCGATGCGCCGGGCGGCGGCTCCCCTGCGGGAGGCCATCAACACCATGCTACGCGATGCAGGCCCGTTCCTGTCCGAGATCACCCGCGTCCATCTGCGGGACTGTTATGATCACATCATCCATATTGTCGAAATGGTTGA
>PWNM01000334.1 GCA_003557825.1 Candidatus Hydrogenedentota bacterium
GCAGGCAAGGATGCAAAGAAGCCATCTGCATGGAGCGTTTCGAGGGCGCTTGTCTCCTGCGCCCAAAACACATCCGCCGGGCTCCGGGCGCCTTCTTCGCGCAGGGTCATGGCCAATTGGGGCGTCGTCCCGTATTTGACGCGGACCCGGATGCCGCTCTCTGCCTCAAACTCACGGATTAGCGGTTCAACCAGGCTTCGGTTGCGTCCCGAATAAACAACAATACTGTCGCCCGTCTGAAGCATGTCCGAACAACCGGCAGTGATTCCCACCAATACCAGCACCATCAACACCGCAAACACAATACGCACCAGCACTCTTCTCCCGCTGCCATCCCAAAGACGCAGCCTTAAATTCCTCATGTCAACCTCGAAATATAGCATACTTAACAAGAATATAGCATATACGGCCTTCCGTTCAAACATGTAACATCAGAATCAGTGATGGAACAAAAGGCCCGCGATTCCTCATTCCGTTTCCCACAGACCATTTGCCTTGGCAGTTGGTACATGCGTCCGGTATTGGATTGCGTCCGGCAAATATTCCATAATGGCCCCCGTCAAGATTGAACCCCTATGGTTTTCAAACAACGCAGTCAGGCCGTACCACAACCCATGAGGACATGGCGCTATGAAACACAATGATTCAGGTAACCCATCTCAGGGCTCCAAGGTAACCCGCCGGCAGTTTTTGTATCAGGCTGGATTGGGGGCGGCCGGGGCTGGACTACTGGCGCGCTCGGGCTGGTCCGATGTCGTACAGAACGCCGCGACAGAGCCCTTGCCCACACGCGTATTGGGCCGGACAGGTGAGGAAGTTTCCATCTTGGGTCTTGGTAGTGCGCCGGTAGGCGAAGGGCCTCCAGACCTCGACGAGGCCATCCGAGTCTTTTCGGCGGCTATGGATCGGGGCGTCAACTACATTGATACGGCCCGCATTTATGGCAATGCCGAGGAGGCGCTGGGACATCTCATCCCGGGACGGCGCGATGAGCTGTTCGTGGCAACCAAATGTTGGGCGGAGACGGCGGCCCAAGCGGAGGAATCGCTGGATGAATCGCTGCGGTTGTTGAAGATAGACCATGTCGACCTGTGCCATATCCACCACATCGGTGGAAAGGACCTGGACATAGTCCTGGCGGAAGACGGGGTACTCGATTATTTGCTTAGACAAAAAGAGGCGGGACGCATTCGCTTCATTGGCCTTTCGGGCCATGCGCGGAGTTCGCACTTCCTCCGGATGATCGAAACGGACCACATCGATGTGGTCATGACCGTGCTCAATCACGCCGACCGGAACATATACGAATTCGAGAGCGAAGTGCTTCCCGCCTGCATCGAACGCAATGTGGGCGTGGTGGCCATGAAGGTATTCGCCGGCATCAAGGGCGGATTTCCCAATCATCGAAGCGCCTATGTGGGATGCGCAACCGAGACGGAATACCTGCCGCAGGCCCTTGCCTATGCCCTCGATTTACCGGGCGTGGCATCGGCGGTGGTCGGACCTTATACGGTCGAGGAAGCCATCCACAATGTGGAAATGGCCCGCGCCTATGAGTCCCTGTCTGAGAGCGATCGGGCGGCGATTCTGGCCTACGGAGAGCAGCTCGCGGAGGAGTTGGGCCCTCGATATGGCGAGGTCACCTAATCGATCACCGGAGGCCTATTATCCATAGTAAATGCAATCACTCGGCGCTATCGGCTTCTGCAGGAGGTGCTTCTTCCGGCGTTCTTCGGCTGCCTCCGAAACGATGCTGATAGCCGAATCGAAGGAACGTACCGGGACCGTCTCTATCGACATCGGCTCCAAATCCGCCTTGATCGCGTATACCAACGCGGGTGCGGCCCTCTTCATCGCGATAGATCACCGCGCGACGGTCGCCTCCGCCATTGTCATTGTCGTCCGCCTCAACGGTCTGTCGGAACGTTCCGCCGTCGTCCTGGGCCCACTCCCGTGTGAATGCGCCGGGGCGGGCCGGGTCGGTGGAAGCACACCCGATGAGGATCATACCAAGAGTTATTGCTGCTATGTATGGTAAGGTTTTCATAATCGTACCTCTTTACATTGTATTCTAACATGCTAAGGGCAACCTGTCACGGTGTCGGCAGATTCCTTGATTTATAGCTTGACCTGACGCGGGGTTTTCGGAGAAAATGCGTCATGCTTACGATATGTCAATCGGCGTTGATTTTGAATCTGTGACCCGCGCATGAGAGGAATTCGATTGAATTCTATAGAACCTATCTTTTGGAAAAATAACAAGCTATCCATTATCGATCAGACTCGATTGCCCGTTGACTATGTAGTGATCGACCTGGAAACCCGGGAGGACGTTTGGCACGCCATAAAAACCTTACAGGTACGCGGCGCGCCCGCAATCGGCGTTTGTGCGGCCTTTGGTCTGCTTGTAGCGCTACGGGAACGGCAGCCCTATGGTCATCCCGATGAAGTTCGCACAGCGCTGCGAGAAGCGGCGGACTACTATGCCACGTCGCGGCCAACGGCGGTGAACCTGTTCTGGGCGCTCAAGCGCATGCAAGCGACGGCCGACGACAGCGACGCGGCAACGGTCGATGAACTCCTCGAACGCCTGGAACGTGAAGCGGTCGCAATCTGTGAAGAAGACAAAGCACAGTGCCGCGCGATAGGAGAACACGGCGCTCCGCTCATTCATGATGGTGACGGCGTATTAACCCATTGCAACGCC
>PWNM01000318.1 GCA_003557825.1 Candidatus Hydrogenedentota bacterium
ACCACGCGTCGAGTCAGCCGTGTTGTCGGGCTCGATAGGGAGCGCTTCGTCGGCCTATCGGTAACCCATGATTCCCAACACTTCGAGGCGTTCGATGGCCAGGGCGCTAGTATTCAGATTGTCGAACACGGGCTGCCCGGGACGGAAACTTTACCGGCGGTTGTACGAATGAATGCCGCGATAAGTATAGTTCGGACCTGTTCTCGTGCGGACGGAAGTGGCTTTGCCCTCGTCAATGGCATTGCAGGAATAGTTGAGTACTTCAATAGAGATTTGCGGCTGGAATGGCTTGCGGATGTTCCTTACCCATCAGAGCCCCAGTTCGTGTACGACGACAGGAGGCAGCGATACGTAGTTACCGCGCCTAGAACTTGGTATGTCGATTGTGCGTGGGGTGGCGATAGAATGTTTGCACTGTTTTCTGGCAGACATAGAAGTACTTATCGATCGTCCGACCAACGAGATTCTGGAGAGTTCATTCATGTGTTTGACACTAAGGGAGGGTTGCAACAGGTGTTTCGGTTGGATCGTCCGGTGTTCGCGATTGCTGTTGATAACCGTAGTGAGTTCCTCTATGCGGCATCAATCTTGGACGCGCATATTTATCGGTTCAGGCTGCTGCCAGCTCCGATGACTGGTTCGCAACCGTAGGCCGCCCCTTCCTTCCGAGATATGGAGCGATGAAACCGCGTATCAGAACCGCCATTGATGTCGCAACTGGCTGTGTATTGCTCGCTGGTGGATTGTTGCTTGCGAGCGCACTGTTATCCCGTTTTCACGATCATTCACCGACGAAAATGGACGGGGCGCGCATTGCGCTGGAAGAGTTTTTCAGCATTACAAGTGCGGCGCATTGGAGCGGCCCTGACGATGCTCCCGTTGTGCTGCTCGTGTATTCGGATCTTAACTGCGGCCTTGCTGTCTCGCATTACGAGAACCTTCTTCAGCTCATTAGGCGGTACCCCGATCACGTGGCTGTTGCAACCAGACTAATTGTGCCCCCCATGTCCCGAGCGGATTACCTGCCGCTGGCGGTTGAATGTGCGGCGGAGCAAGGTATGTTTGAGCCGTTTCAGGAATCGTTTCTTGGTCAAGGTGGCGAGCCATTCCGCTTGACAGGGAATTGGTTGGGGGCTGCGCAAGTGGCCGGGATTGCCGATTTGGAAGGGTTTAAGCGATGCGTTAGGTCTCGGCGGTACGCAAGCAGATTGGAAGAAATATTCGATGAGGCCCAACGACTTGGTGTGGCGGGGACCCCGACAACCTTTGTTAATGGGCAACGCGTGGTGGGAGCCGTCCCGGTCAAGGTGCTCGACTCGCTGGTGGCATCCGAATTAACCGCTCGCCGGCCGAGAATGTGAGGGCAGCATTGTGGTTCTCGACCACCGTGATGCTTTTCAAAGGAGGCTGCCAGTATGGTGAAGTCTCATATCAGGAACCTGCGGGTGGGTGCAGTTGCCATGGTGCGGTCAATCCCTTTCCTCATGGCCGTTGGCTGCGGCGATTCCAAGGGCGGGGCGATAAGTCTATGAGGGTTACAACCTACCGGCAGCAGACGAGTGGATCAGCCATGCGAGCTTTATGAGGGTAGACACGCTCCGGGGACACCCGGTGCTCGATTCGACCCATGTGATCAACCCGGCGGCAATCCAGGTCTCAGGCGACAGACTCTATCTTAAGGAAGGCTATGTCTCCAGTGCGCCATTCGTTCGTGTATTTCGAATCGGTTCCTGGGATGAAGAATGGGCATTCGGGCGGAAGGGTTCGGGACCCGCCGAGTTCGGGTCGCTGAGTGTGGAGCTGGTCCCGGCGTTGAATGGCGACCTATGGGTTTATGAATTCGGCCGTCGCCAATTGACCCGACTTGCACGATATCCCGACCACGGAGAGTTGGTGCCCGACACCTTTACGGTACAGTTTCAGCCTTTTCACCAGCGTATCAGCAGAATGGCCTGGTTGTCAGCGGACACACTGATCGGATATGTTTTCAATGCTGAACGCGGTATTTTCGGGCTCATATCTTCGGATGGAGAACTCCTGGCCGAGATCGGCGGCCCCCCTCCTGGCGATGAACGGGTTCCAGCCCACATCCGGAGTCAGCATTACCACGGGTTTGTCGCGGTTCATCCGTCCGGCAATAGGTTTGCCTTTGCTCTAAATCGTGTGAGCAAACTCTCCATTCACGGCCGGGATGGGGATGTCATAACGGTAGCGGATGCCCCCTTCGATTTCGAGTCGGGGTATCGCTACTCCGGTGGCGTGTTGGTGTCGACGTCAGAAAAGAGACGTGCTGCGTACAATGATGTAGTTGCGACAAACGACCGGATATTTGCCTTGTTTTCCGGACGCGCGATTGCTACGCAGGGCGTCGGCGCGATTTTCGTCCACGAATTCGATTGGTCGGGCAACTTTCTCCGTGTGTTTCGCCTCAAGGGCTCTGCCACTTCGATTGCCGTGGACGAATCAGGGACGAATCTGTTCGCCTATCATCCAAACCCGACTCCGGAGGTTTGGCAGTACTCGATTCCTCCCACTACGGAGGCACGTTAGCCGATCCCACGCGAACGTGAGACTGATCGCTATGTTGCTCACATGAAGAAACCCGGGAGCATTCCCCGGACGTGGTGGCTATTCGCCGTTCTTCTCTTCCTGGCGCCCATGCCGGGGTTGGTCACGGCGTTCGTCCTCATACCGGACCG
>PWNM01000531.1 GCA_003557825.1 Candidatus Hydrogenedentota bacterium
AGGCGCGCAAAATCACCTATATTCAGGGGCGGGCCAGCTTCGAGGACTCGAACACCCTGCGGATCACTCGGGAAGACGCTTCGGAGATACGGTTGACCTATGAACATGCCATATTGGCGGCCGGCTCCCGTCCCAGCACCTTGCCCGACCAGTATGCCGAATCCGATCGCATCATGAATTCCACCGGCGCCCTTCAGATCGATGAGATCCCCAAAACCATGATGGTGTTAGGCGGCGGATATATCGGCCTGGAGCTTGGAAGCGTCTATGCGGCCCTTGGAACCAAAGTGACAGTTGTCGAGATGGCCGAGCAATTGATCCCCGGAGCCGATCCGGACTTAGTCGAGGTTCTCGCGAACCGAATGAAATCCCTCATGGACGCTATTCGACTAGGCACACGGGTCAATACGATGAACGACACGGACAACGCGGTCAACGTCGAACTCGAAACGGCCGATGGTCCCGAACGAATGGCGTTTGATCGGGTACTCGTCTGCATCGGCCGGAAACCCAATTCAAGCGGCTTGAATCTACAGGCCACGCACGTGGAAACTGACGAAAAAGGATTTGTGAAAGTCGACTCCCATCGTCGGACTGATGATCCGGCCATTTTCGCTATAGGCGACATTGCGGGTGAACCCATGTTGGCCCACAAGGCTTCGCACGAAGGCCGCGTGGCTGCCGAGGTCATCGCCGGAAAGAAAAGCGTTTTCGAGCCCAATGCAATCCCGGCGGTGGTCTTCACAGACCCCGAGTTGGCTTGGACGGGTATTACCGAAAACCAGGCAAGGAAAGAGGAAATCCCAATCAGCGTCTCTCGTTTTCCCTGGACGGCTTCGGGTCGGGCATCCACGTTGCATCGCACCGATGGATTGACCAAGATCCTCAGCGATCCTGAGTCGGGTCGTATTTTAGGTGTGGGTATTGTGGGATCGGGCGCAGGCGAGTTGATCGCACAGGGCACGCTCGCCATCGAAATGGGCGCTACCGCCGATGACGTCCAACTCACGATTCACCCCCATCCAACCTTGAGCGAGACCGTGATGGAGACGGCCGAGTTGATTTTCGGCCATGGTACGCACTTCTACAAATCGGGCAAGAAGTAAACAGGCAGTACGCGGCGCCAAGCCATGTGATGCTGCCACAACCAAAAAGGTTAGGGCATGAAAGCATATTACTGCGCAGGTACCCACTGGGATCGGGAATGGTACGAGCCGTTTCAAACCTATCGCATGTGGCTGGTCGATCTCATCGAGGAATCCATGGACATCATGGAGAAAAACCCCGATTACAAATGTTTCCACCTAGACGGCCAGGCCATCGTCATTGATGATTACCTCGAGATCCGTCCGGAAAACCGCGACCGGCTTATTCAGTTTCTGAAGGATGGACGCCTCCAAGCGGGGCCGTGGTACAACCTTCCCGATGAATGGCTAATCTCGGGTGAAAGCTATGTTCGCAATCTCATGGCGGGAATGCGGATATGCCGATCGTATGGTTTTGAACCGATGCAGTTTGCCTATACACCGGACCAGTTTGGTCACATCGCGGCGCTGCCTATGATTATGACGGGGTTTGGTCTGAGGGCCGGCATTTGCTGGCGGGGCACGGCCGATGAAACCCATCCGGCCATCTTCAACTGGCAAGGCCCCGATGGGTCAACGATGGCGACCTTCAAGCTTCGCGACGCGGGGAGCTACGCCCCTTTCCGAATGTTCGTGCGCGACCGGGTTAAGCAGGAGGGCTTTACCGACGAGGCCTACGAGAAAACCTTTGAACCCTATATCGAGGTCGAGAAGTCCCGTACCGAGTTTCCATTGGCGCTCCTGCTCGACGCCGTGGACCACGACCGTCCGGACCCCGCCATGCCGCGGATCTTCAAGGATCTGTGCGAGAAGTATACGGACATCGAGTTTATCTGGGGCTCTTTGGCCGAATTTGGCGAAGCCATGGCCGAGTACGCCGATCAAGCTCCTATTATTCAAGGAGAGCTGCGCGAGCCCGCACGCGATATTGACCGCGGAGCGCAGTATCTCATTCCCCATACGGTCTCGTCGCGGTACCCCATCAAACAACGAAACGATCAATGCCAAGCGCTCATGGAGAAGTGGGCCGAGCCCAGCGCCCTATTCGAGAAGATGGCCGGGGGCGCCGCCATCACGGCGTATCTCGACAAGGGATGGGAATACCTGTTGAAGAACCATCCCCACGATTCGATCTGCGGTTGCAGCATTGATCAGGTACACCGCGACATGATGTATCGCTTCGAACAGTGCTCCCTCATCGCCGAAAACATGGTTCGACGAGCCCATGTGCACATCGCCAAGGCAAGCACGGCCGAAGAAGCCCGTTCGCAAATCACCGTGCATAATCCACTTCCCCGCGCGCGCAAAGCAGTCGTCGAAATTCCGATCCATTTCCGGCCCGGCTGGCCCATGCACTACCGCGACGTTCACAGTTCGGCAGAGATGATCAACCGTTTCAAGTTGTTGACCAAAGACGGCACGGAAGTCCCGTATCAGCTCAGCCGCATTGAGCGTGGGGCCGTCGAGAAGTGGATTGGCGAGGACAAACGGAACACCACTATTGGGGGCGACTGTTATTACGTCACCACTGAATTGGACCTTCCCGCCGCCGGCTTCACCGGGTTAAAGGTCGAACCGACGGGCAAGGCCAACCGCCATGCGCAAACGTTGCTTGTGGATGATATGACCGCCGACAGCGGCCCTATGCGGGTAAAAATCCACGCCGAAGGTACCGCCTCGGTTACCTTGCACAGCGCCGAAAAGACGTTTCATGGGCTGCTGGCCTACGAAGACACGGGCGATTCGGGCGATGGCTGGAGCTACGGTAAACTGGTCAAAGATATTGTCTACCGTTCGCCCGGCACGCGATGCACCACAGCCGTCGACGAGGACGGCCCGTTCCGCACGGTGTTCCGGATTGAACGGGTTCTCGAACTGCCGACCCAACTTGATTCGGCAGCGTGTTGGCGCTCGGAGGATCGGACCGCGCTACGGATAGTGGACCGCGTCTACGTGGAGAAGGATGCCTCTTACATTCGCATACGAACCACCGTTCACAATACCGTCAAAGACCACCGGTTGCGGGTGTTGTTCCCCAGCCATGTAAATGCCGAGATGTCATTCGCGGAGACGCCTTACGCGCTGGTAGAACGCCCTATCGCCATTCCCGAGGAGTCTCTTGAATGGCACGAACGAGTCGTGCCGGAGAAGCCTTTCACGACGTTCTGCGGCCTTCAGGACGGTCATGGCGGACTCGCTATCATCGCCCCCTTCGGTCTTCACGAATACGAAGTATTGGACACCGAGTCGCGTACGCTTGCCGTGACCTTGCTTCGGTCCTTCTACAAGACAGTGCAGACAGCAGGCGAACCCGAAGCCGAACTCCAACAGGATCTCGACTTTGAATATCTTATTTATCCGTTCAACGGACCGTTTGATCCGGTGCACGCAGCCTGGTTGGCAGCGGAAGCACAGACAGGAGTACAGACCCATTTCACCGTCGAGCTACCAGATGACACCAGCTACGTTTCCATGGAAAAGGGCGATGCCGTGGTGACGGCCATGAAGCCGGCTGATGACGGCGACGGCGGTATAATCCGCCTGTGGAATCCAACCAACGACGATGTCCAGGATCTATTCCGGTTTGTGAAACCGTTAAAATACTTGGCCGTGTGCAATTTGAACGAGGAGATCATCGAGGAGGTCAAACTGGCCGATCCCCATGAGATGCCGGTTTTTGTCCCTGCGGGCGGTCTCACTACGATGCGCTTCACCTGGTAAAGACGGTATGATAGGCGCACGGACGGAAGTTTCGTGCGCCTTTTTGTGCCCGGCGGATTTTGGAAATCGGAGACAAAAGTTACTCTATGCGGATACATCGGGACGCATACCTCGACTACATGACATTCAGACATGTCGAACGGCCCTATTTTGTCGAGCTCTTCGGGCCACTCATCGGTCTGGAAGACGAGTGGCGTGCCCAGGGGGCCACAGAGGACGAGATCAACCTGACTGCCTTTGGATTCGATTACGTACGTCCCTTTGGCGTACCTGTCAACACGGGCATGAAAGGCGGCGTAAAGGAGGAAGTGCTCGAAACCACCGCTGATTACGTAATCCTACGCGACCGATACGGACGCCGGATGAAACTCTGCAAAGGGGTGGCCACCATCGCCTTACCTCTCGAATACCCCGTTTGCGATATGGACTCGTGGTTGCAGATCAAGTCGAAATACACCTTTAGCGAGGAACGGTTTCAACCGGATTGGGCCGATGCCGTGCGCAAAGCTCGGGACGAGGGTTGCATGATTGTTGCGGGCATTCCGGGCGGATTTGACGAACCGCGGCAGTTGATGGGCGAGGAAAACCTGTGCTTAGCCTTCTACGAACAACCCGAACTGATCCACGACATGCTCGATACCATGGGCGAGACAGCGAAACGCGTTTTGGATCGAGTCTCCCAGGAGGTCCAAATCGATCAGCTGTCCGTTCACGAAGATATGGCCGGCAAAACGGGCTGTTTGGTGGGACCCGAGCAGATTGCTGAATTTATCGCACCTTATTACCACCGCATATGGGACATGCTTGCTTCACGGGACGCGCATATTTTTCAACAGGACTCGGACGGCAACATGAATGCCGTACTCTCCGCTTTTTTGGACGCGGGTCTCACGTGCATGTTCCCCATGGAACCGGCGGCCGGCAACGACATCGTGGCCAATCGTAAAACCTACGGGAAACGCCTGGCCATGCTCGGCGGCATTGATAAGCATGTATTGCGCCAAGACAAGGCCGCTATCCGGGCTGAGCTCGAATACAAGCTTCAGCCGATGATGCGTGAAGGGGGTATGGTGTTCGGCCTCGACCATCGGATCCCCAATGGCACGCCCCTGGACCATTACCGTTATTATGTCCGCACGGCCCGTGAGATCCTTGGCCTTGATCCCAATCCTGAACCCGGTTGGGGACGCATGGCATTCTGATGACAACTCCACCCTTTGACTTTGCCCAGGCCGAATACCCCCTCGCGCCGCTCACGCTCTATAAAGTAGGCGGCCCGGCGCGGTGGGCTCTCCTTCCGCCCACACGCGAAGCAGCCTGCGACGCCTACGCATGGATGGTTGACCAGCCCGGCCCCAAGATGGTTCTAGGCGGTGGCTCAAACCTGCTGATCAGCGATGAGGGATTCCCGGGGATTGTGCTCGTGACCACCGCTCTGGATCAGATGGAGTCGCTGGGCGACCACCGTTATCGGGTCGAATGCGGCGTGCAACTTGATCGGCTGGTGCAAGAAATCATGCTACAACACAACTATGAAGGCGTGGGCGGCCTCACCGGCATCCCTGGTTCGATCGGCGGAGCGATATACATGAACGCGGGCACGGTGAACGGCTCGACCTGTCAGTGGCTCGAATCGGTCGATGTCATCGGTCCCGAAGGCCGGCGAACCGTGACCGTCGAGCCATCAATGTACGGCTATCGGGGACAGACCTTTTGCCCACCCCGCTCGCTCATTCTGGGGGGCGTCTTCCGATTTACTCCGGCCGAACAGGATCAAAGGCCTATCTACGATCACTACATCCGGCGCCGAAAGGAAAAGCAGCCCCAGGGGAACTGCTGCGGCAGCGTCTTTCGCAATCCCGAGGGCGACCACGCGGGCCGGCTGATCGAAGCCTGCGGGCTGAAGGGCGTCCGCCGGGGCGGAGCCGTTATCAGCCCGATGCATGCCAACTTCATCATGAACGACTCCGACGCCCGTTTCGACGATATCGTGGGCCTCATCACCCTCTGCAAGGCCACCGTCAAAGAACGCTTTGGCATCGATCTTCGGGAAGAAGTGGTTATTGTAAGCGAATCCGCACCTCGTACGTAATCGTCTCCATGGTGTTTGCGTCAACGGATACGGGGAACACCACCGTAAGGGCATCTTTTCGTTCGTAGTGGTGGGACGCTTCGATAATCTCCCAATCGCTGAGCCTTACGGAGCGCCCTTCTCCTCGTGTACGGACACGGACTTGAGAATCGCTGAACACAGTGTACTCGTTGGCGGCAATCGGCTCGATGACTTTCACATCAATGGCGTTGTCCCTATGGTTTCGAATCCGAACCTCGAAGGCCAAGTCGATGACCTGATCGCTCACTCGGCTCATATCCCGCAGGGTGTGTTGCGATAGAACGTCGAAGGCTGACCCCATGCCAATCCGTATATCCTCATTACGAGGCGTATGGTCGATTCTGGTCTCGGCGATATGCTGGGCAGCGCCGTCCCGGTCTTCTTGATAAAGCCGGATGGCGCCCGCCGGCATGGGGATGCCCAAGCCGTTCTCCTCAGTGTTTTCCACCTCGAGAAACACGGCCGCCCGCTGAATCAGCGGCTCTCCGGGTTGGTTGACCACACGCTGTTGGCGTCGAACCTCGTAGGCTCGTTTCGTCGCAATGCCCTCACCGGATAGCAGCTGAACCTGTTTGGTCTGGTTCTGATTGATGGTTGTAGGCCGTTGCAACGTGTACAGGTGGTATTCGGCGAAAGCTTCTTCGCGCATCATCGGCTCGGGTTCGGGCTCAGGCTCAGCCGGCGGGACAGGAACGGCGTCGGCCCTGACCCGACGTCTTGGTTCCGGTACAATGTTGACCTCGCCCGCAACGAGCTTGAGCAGGGCATTCCGATAGGTGGCTCCGCTCTCGTTTTTCAGCGTTACCCATCCCTGCAGATCCAGGGTATCATCGGTTGGGTCCAGATGAGCCACATAATCGGCCTCCCATGACATCCCGCGGGTCAAGTAACTCACCGCCACCGTATGGTTCTCGGCCTTCGCATCGACCAACCAGTTCAGCGTAGGTCGAGCGGCCAAATCCTCAGGAATGTCGGAAAAGGTCACGTAACCGGGATGCCCCAGATAGATTCGGTCATCGATGCGGTAGACGGGGCCGCCCGTTACGCTGATGAGCTCCCCTTCCATCTCCTTGAAAAGGATGTCGTCATGATAGTTCCGAAGTACGACGCGACGCCCGACGTTTTTCTCCTTGAGTCGCTCGGGCGAGATCAGGTCGTATTCGTAGTTCTGTTCGAGGATCTGCAAGGTATGGTCGTCGGAATCCACTACGACCGTCTCCGGACGGATTTTTTCGGCCACGTCCGAGAATTGCAACAGGCCTTCGCCCTCGGGAAAAGCAAAGGTCCGCTCATCCCGTATCAGCCCCAAGTTATTATTGTAGACCGTCACGGCCACCGCCGTTTGGTCTGCTTCGTTCGTTTCAACGGGGTCGGCGGCGGCTATCGCCGCCACCAACACCGCACATACTGAACACACGATTCGCATTGGATATCCTCCCAATTGCGTTGACCTACTGCCGTACGCGGACGCGGTACGTCACCTTCACCTCGGTATCCGCTGGGACATCGATGCTGAACACCGCCGTCCGCGCATCCCTTTTCTCATAGTCGTGAGAGCTCTCGAGGATCTCCCAATCGCCCGGCATGGGTTCGATGACTTCGACGGTCTCGGCTGTTTCCTTGCGATTGCGGATGCTGATCTCGTAAGCGGATTCATGCACATTGGTCGCGATGATCCGGTAATCCATCTGGGTCCGCTCGCCCACCACATCAAAGGCATTGCCCATGCGCAACCGCACCTTTTCATTGCGGGGCGTATGCTGGATGCGATCCTCTCCGGCAAACAGAAGCATGCCTTGGCTGTCTTCCTGATAGATCCGCATGATCCCGCCCGGCAGCGGCATCCCCAGATTATTGGCCTCTTCGTTCTCAAACTCCACAAATACCGTCACCCGCTGATCGGGAAACTGCGGTATGCGCTGATAGAAGAACTGGGGTTGGCCGCGGAATTCATAGACCTTCTCACACGCGATGTTGGACGCGCTCAGCAAGGCCAGTTGCTTGGTCTGATTCTGCGCCACCGTCGACCGGCGGGGCATCGTATACAAATGAAACTCAGCAAAGGCCTCTTGCTGCGGCATCATTTCCGCGGACGCGCGGGCCATCATGGCCTGGTCCATCATGCCTCCACCCATGCCCATCATAGCTTCCCGTACGATATTGACATCACCGGCGACAAGCTTGATCTGGGCGTCGTGGTAGGTGGCGCCGCTCCGGTTGTCCATGGTAACCCAACCCGAGAGGTCCATCTGCTCGTCGTTGCGGTCCAAGGTCAGCACATAATCCGCTTTCCACGACACACCGTTGGTCAGGTACGTAACCTCGAGTTCCTGTTCGGCGCCCTCGTTGCGCAACTGCCATATCAACGAAGGTTTGGCAATCAGGTTTTCGGGTATCTCGGGTAAAACAACCTGCCCGGGATGACCCAAAAAAATCTGGCCGTCCACGCGATAGACAGGGCCGTTGTTGACACTGATCAGTTCGGCTTCGATGCTCTCGAAGCCAATGTCTTTGTGGTAGTTCCGCAAGATGACCCGCTTGCCCACATACTTTTCCATCAGCTTATCGGGGCTGATGAGGTCGTATTCGTAGTTCTGCTCCAGGATGGCGACCGAGCCCGGCGCGCTCAATGACCGCAGGCCGACTGTTTCGGGGCGGATCTGCTGCGCTACATCGGCAAACCGGAGAGCGAGATCGCCATCAGGCATGGTGATGCGCCGAACATCCCGCACCAGCGCCTGGCCGTTGTTGTACACGGTGATCGCCACCTCGGATTGATCATCAACCGACGTCTCCATCTCCGGGAGCTGGGCTGTCGCGGTCCCGGCGACCATCAGCACCCCCATAATCCATCTCAACGCTACCATAGAGTTACCCTCGCTTACCCGTCACACGGGTGATTCCAATTTCTCATGCGCCCCATGCGCATGGTTCACTTTATAAGACACCAAAATCGGTCGCAGGTTCGCGCGCATCACAAAGACCTATCCTTTCGCCTCCTCGATATACCGCAGCCCTTCGTCCCGGGAGGGTGCATTCATAATGATTAAGAAACGATTCAAGCGTTGGCCAAACTCGCGCCGCAACTCATGCAAGCTTTCGAGGGAGCCGCAATGGTGGACGAAGACCTTTTTGCCCGCATCGAGAATGCGGTGGTAATAGGGCCACCATTGGGGATGGTCCGGCGGTTCGACGCCCGCCCCGGGAACCCATTGGATCATGTCCAACGGTTCGATAGACAACAGGTGGTCGAGATGGGCCAGCGCGCCGGGGCCATCCCAGTGGTACAGACTATAGGAGAGCCTTTCGCACATCTCGCGGAGTACCGGAACCATGAACTCACCGAACATATCGGGAGCGATCATGGCGGAGAAATCACATTGCAGCTTGGCCAAGCGCCCCGGAGCCCAGATCCAGAAATAGGACCCTCCCACTTCGTCGCGGAACCGGTCGTATAGTATGTCGTAATAATGAAAATAGCGATCAGTGATCTGCCGAAGGCATCGATGCACCCACTCGGGATCCTCGACGAGGTCCATCAGCAGTTCTTGACTGCCCCGCATGGCTGCCAATGCATCAAGGCCTTCGATGAGATCGGGAAATTGAACCATGAACTTGCCCCGACCAACACGAAGCTGTTCTTCGGCGAGGCGCAGCGTGAAATCCCAGTAGAAGTTGTCGCGATCGTACTCGAAACGGGCATCCTCACGGCGTTCCATGCATGGCTCGAACCAGACGGTCTCACGCTGGTCGACTCCGCGGCAACCGAGATACAGGGCCAAACAGTTCGGGCCCAAATCGGGCGAGGAATAGGGAACGGCCTCGCCGAGATAGTGGGTGTGGATGCACTGCCGCTCGGCCAGATTCACCCGATAGGCAAAGTCGGACACCGAATAATCCGTCAACCATCCCTCGGGTGTTGGCATTGCGGGGATATCCTCCGCCGGCTCCTCCCGTGGCGCATATACATGCATCACCGGCCGTCCGATGTCGCCGCCATGCCACCATGTGGTCAGGCGCTCGCGCACCGCATCCATGTCTTCCCGAAACCTGAGACTTGCCATAATGTGTGTATCCCCCGTTGGTTTTGCCGGTTTCATTGATGGTCCTGGTGATCAGCATACCAAGCCCTGTCAAAGCGGGCAATGTATGGGCGGCAACAAGTCGCAACAGGATTGGGTAGCCCATGGTGCTTGGGGAAAGCACCGTTGGAACGATAGGGATGGGAATCGTTATAGCTTAGTAGTCGCGTTTCCAAAACACGCCGATGTCGCCTTTGCCATCCTGGGCGGCGCTACTTTCTACAGACAAGTAATCGGTCACTTCGAGCTCAATGCGGACTCTCCCGCTGTCCTCGCCCATACCGTGTTCGGCCCAGATGTAGATATCGTCGGTCAAATACTTGCCGAAGCCGACGGTGGCGTCTAGAAATCCAACATCACCCTGTATGAGATCGAGCTGGTCGACACCCAACGCACGGCGGGTGCGGTCCATGAGGGTCGGCGTACCAAGCCCTCTCCTGAGAGCAGCGGCCGTCTGGGCAAGCTGAACGGCCTGCATGGGCGAGATGCCGGCAGCGCTCTTGCCGAATAATAAGCGAGCAAGCACTTCATCTTGGGGTTGAGGGGGTTCGGAAGTCAAGGTTAGATCAAGGGCCGTCGTAGGACCGCTCAGGTGAACAATGGCATCGATATCTTCGGCACGGGTTCGGGCGCGCATATCGATGACAGGCTGGGGAGGGAATGCCCCGTCCAACGTAACCGAGCCGCTGGTCAAGTCAAAGCTCCGTCCAAGAAGCTCGACGTTTCCCCGGATGAGGTTCAACCCGCCGGCTACCTCGGGGTCGAGGGCGGAACCGGTAATGCGCATGGAGCCCCCCCAC
>PWNM01000641.1 GCA_003557825.1 Candidatus Hydrogenedentota bacterium
CCGTGAATGTGGCGGCGGTAGACGCCGAAAGCGCCAATGCGGCCATTCAGATGATCAAGGATATCACTGCCGTACCGGAAGTGGGCCAGATCTACAAAGGCGCAGTGGTCCGGATTATGAACTTCGGCGCCTTCGTTTCGCTTATCGGCGGCAAGGACGGCCTGGTTCACATCTCGGAATTGGCCCCAGGTCACGTGAAGACCGTCGAAGATGTAGTCAAAATTGGCGACGTCATCGACGTAAAAGTGACCGAGATCGACAGTCAGGGTCGCGTGAATCTTTCGAAAGTGGAAGCCGATGTCGAACTGGGCCGACTGGATCCCTCGGAAGTCGAGTCGAAAAGCAGCCGGGGCGGTCGCGACGGCGGCGGCGGCAAACGGGGCGGCGGTGATCGCGGCGGTTCGCGCGATCGCGGCGGCTCGCGTGACCGTGGCGGCTCTCGGGATCGCGGCGGTTCCCGTGACCGCGGCGGCTCGGACAAACGCCGGTAAGTGCAACCCAAGTGTGTTCCATGGCGCTTCCGTTACCATGCGGAAGCGCCCTTTTTACACTGGCCCCGCACGGGCGGCGGCCTGGAATGAACTATGTATCAGTCAGCCTCACGCATTCAGTTCGCGCCTAACATCCATGCATTGCCCAGCGGGTTACGCGTCGTAACAGACTACCTCCCGTATGTACGGTCCGCATGCATAGGAATCTGGATCAAGACCGGCTCCGTCAACGAAGAAGCCGCTCAAGCAGGCATCTCCCATTTCCTGGAACACCTGTTTTTCAAAGGCACGAACAAACGGTCGGCCCGCGAATTGATGGAGGCCATCGAGGGCAACGGCAGCCAGTTCAACGCCTTTACGACCCGCGATTACACCTGCCTGTATATTCGCAGTCTCGATACCCATGTGGAAACCTCCCTCGAGATCCTCGGCGATATCGTGCGCCACTCGCAGTTCTACGATTTTGAAAAAGAACGCAACGTGATCCTCGAGGAAATCGCCGCAGCAGAGGATACTCCCGAAGAGGTGGTCAGCGATCTCCTTACCCAAACCCTGTGGCCCCTCCACGTCCTGGGGAGACCCATCGCCGGCTATTTCGAGTCCGTCTCGGAGATCGCCCTCGATGCGGTATGGGACTATTATAGCGCGTGGTATCGCCCGGAAAACTGCATCATTACTCTATCGGGAAGCTTTGATGAAGAACGTATCATGGACTGGATCACCCGCGAATTCGGCGGCATGGCGCAAGGCCCAACCCCTCAGCCTCCCGACTTGCCTCGGTGGGGCGCGGAGGTGGTTACCCTCGAACGGGACATCACCCAAAGCCATCTCAACATGGGGTTTCGGGGTCCCGCTGCCGGCGACCGGCAACGGTATGCATACGAAATGCTGGCGAGCGCCCTGGGCGGCGGCTCAACCTCGCGGCTGTTCGACCGCATCCGCGAGCAGGAAGGGCTTGCCTACGCCGTATACGCCTGCCGATCGAGCTACGCGCTTACCGGCCTCTTCGAGATCTACGCCGCCGTCGCCCCCGAGAACCTTCGCCGGACCCATGCCATCATCATCGAAGAACTGCGCCGATTCCGCGATGCGGCCCTGCCCTCGTCGGAGCTTGAGCTCAATCGCGAACAGCTTCGGGTCGGCTTTCTCATGGCACTCGAGAGCCCATCGAGCCGCATGTCGTATCTGGCCAAAACCATGATCTACCATGGCCGGGTCATCGGCCCTGACGAAGTCCTGACGGAAATCGATGCCATTACGGCCGATGCCATCCAGGCCTTGGCGGAACAGTTGTTTCGCGGATCCGGCTATGCCCTGGCCATCGTCAATCCCATGGACGGCCCCCGTCTGGAACATTTGCCTCTGTAACGTCAGTCAGATCTGCCGAAAGGCCCCATCGAGGTCGGCGATGAGATCGTCCACGTGTTCAATGCCCACCGAGATCCGCACGAGGTCGTCGGTTATCCCGCTGGCCCGGCGCGCGTCTTCCGGCATCGACAGATGGGTCATGCTCCACGGATGCTCGATAAGCGATTCGACTCCTCCAAGCGACTCGGCCAAGATGAACAGATGAACGTTTTTGAGTAACCGGAACACGGCATCCTGTCCGCCTTGCACCTGAAACGAAAAGGTCCCGCCATACCCCGACATTTGCCGTTGTGCCAGGTCATATTGCGGATGACTCGGCAACCCGGGATGAAGCACCCGCGTCACCTTCGGATGCGCTTCGAGCCACTGGGCAATCGCCAGGGCATTCCGGTTGTGGGCCTCCATGCGCAGGGCCAGCGTCTTCAGCCCCCGCAGTACGAGAAAACAATCTTGCGGGGCTTGGCACGTGCCCATGGTGTTCTGATAAAACCCGATCTGCTCGGCCAGGTCGGGATCGCCCACAACGATCGCTCCGCCGACCACGTCGGAATGGCCGTTGATGTACTTCGTGGTGGAGTGGAGCACGATATCGATCCCCAGCTCGAGGGGCCGCTGGAAATAGGGCGACAAAAAGGTGTTGTCGCACAGCGTCAGGATGCCCCGTTCGCGTGCAACGGCCGCAATGGCCTCGAGGTCGAGCAGGTTCATCAACGGATTTGTCGGCGTCTCGGTCCAGATGAGCCGCGTCTCGGGCCGGATGGCGGTTTGCATGGCGTCGAGGTCGCGCAAATTCACAAACTCGACGGCAACCCCCTGGTTGGCCAGCCAGCTTA
>PWNM01000062.1 GCA_003557825.1 Candidatus Hydrogenedentota bacterium
CATGCGGGAACGACCCTGGCCGGTCACGCCTTTGGTATATTGCCAGTGCAAGTGCTTCAACTTGGTGAGTATCTGAGTGACCCGTTTCAGCCAATCGCTGTCGAGGGGCATGCTCACCTTATTCTTGTCCAACGTAGCCGTGAGGTTCGATAGTGTGAGCTCCTTGTCGCGCAACTCGGCCATGGCGCGATCCATTGCATTGGTATCGCTCACATCGACCGACTCGGCCAAGCGAAGCCGCACATGCTTTTCGAATCGCTGGATGAGGTCTTCGAGTTTTTTCACATGGGCTTTGACTCGGGGCTGCATCAGCGCTTCGATGGTAGCAACAAACAACCGCATCACCGTCTTTTCGCCACAGCCGAGGCATGCGCCGTCACCGCATACGATGGACTTATATATGTCCTTGTCGAGCAGGATGGTATCCAGGGCGCCCACGGCTTCCTCGAGATCGTCCACACGAATGTACTCGGGCTTTGTGTTGGGCAGAGCCATCCAGAAGTCCCAATTGCGACGCAGCTTATCGATGCTCTTGCTGGTCTGTTGCACGTCCTTAAGGGCATCTTCAGGGCAAACCTGCACGCATTCCTGACACCCCTTACAGGTGTACGGGTCCACGGTGATAGACAACAGGCCGCCGCTACCCTTGCTCTCCTTCTCGTTAAGAGTATAGTAGGGCTTGGTGATGGCGAACTGGAAGTCCCCCAAGATATCCATCATGAGGTTGATCTCTTGTTCGAGTGAATCCCGGGCCTCGCCACTCAGGGAGCTTTCGGCCAAGGTGGCATCCACCGCGGCATTAAGATAATTCAGCACGGAGTCTTCTTCGCTGCCTTCGTCAATAAGCGCACGCAGTTTGCGCTCCAAAGTCGGAATGGCACGCCGGAGTTGTTTCACGGGCTGTTGGGCTTCAATGCGTTTGGCAGTTGTCTCGAAGATATCCGAAATGGTATTCACCAACCCCGGGATCGACGAGTCGGGGCAGACTGTCCAGCAATTGCCGCACCCGGTGCACCGCTCAGGGATCCATTCGGGATGAGTGAAACGAATACCCGTCATGTCGCGAATCACGCCGGTCGCCACTGGAATAAGGCTCATACCGATGAAAGGATCGGCCAGATTGTCGTTGGCCCTCCCCGTGAGATACAGACTCGCGGTCTGTTCCCAGAACCGATGGATGTCCGTAGCAGGGGCATCGCTCTTGGGCATGGTCTGCAACATTAGAGGAAGATCCTCTTTGCGAGCAGCGCCTTCATCGGCTTGTTTCGGAGCGCTGACCTTCTTGTCGACGATCTCGGTCAACTCGGTAAACCCACGGCGTACGACCTTCAGGTTATCGTCTACGATGCGCCGGCCTTTCGCGCCGAATTTGCTCTCGAGTTGGTGCTCGATGGCCTTGAATAAGGCGTCTTCGGTCAGCTTCGACTGCTCCATCACAGGGGAAGCGGCGAAGAACGAACCCATGAATGCAATACCCTGCATCCGGAACTGGAGCTCGGGGTCGGTTGCGATTTCGCGGGCAATCTTGAAACCATCGACATAGAGCACCTTAATGTCGTTGTCGATGATGATCTTTTGGTAATTGGGCGGGAACTGTTCTTCCCAGACCTCCTCGGGCGACGACAGTTCGCTCTGGATGATAAACACCCCGCCCTTCTTGAGTCCGGCTAGGGGATTCGAATGGCCAAACACATTCGGATCCGGTGAAAGCACCACGTCCACATAGAAATACTCGCTGTTGATGCGGATGGGTTCGGGAGCCGCGGACATGTAATAGGTGGTCGGCTGGCCCTTTTTCTCAGAACCGTATTTCGGATTCGCCTTGATGTGGTACCCGAGCAGTTCGAACAGGGTCATCGCCAGGTTCTTACCGGTGGTGATGGCTCCCCATCCACCAATGGAGTGGAACCGCACCGTGATGCTGTTCTTCGGCATCAGGTTGGGATTTTCACTGCCGCGAATCCCAAGGTCCTTGATCCCCGGATAGGCTTCTTCGAGCTGTTGCTGATACACCTCTTGTTTGGGCGTGTAGGCCTTCTCCCGGATAAAATCAATGGAAAGATAGAACAACTTGCGATTCTTACCATCGGGAAGCATGTTTTCAACGGCGCCGATGAGCGCTTCGGGCTGGAGGTCGCGACTACCCATACCAAAGGAAGCGGAGTACAGCGTGGGCAGATCATCGGGATTCTTGTAGGTGTCGTATTCGGGGTAAGGCGCGCCCTTGCCATTCGCCCGACCATTCTCGATGCACTTGCTCAGGGCAGCGCGGGTCTCGCGAATGATGGGTAAATCCTCGGCGAGGGGCTGGTCGAGACGCTCGAGAATGCAGACGCCCTTCTTGCCTTTGAGGATTGGTCCCAGCATATCACCAGGGAAAGGCCGGAACATGGTGAGGTTCACCACGCCGATTTTGATACCCCGCGTTTCGCGGAGATAATCGGCGACGGCCTCGGCGTTTGGTACGACGCTGCCCTGTCCGAGCAGGAGGTATTCGGCATCGTCAGCGCGATAGGTCGATACGCGGCTATAACGCCGGCCGGTTAGATTGTGGAACTCGTCCATGGCCTGGTCGGCCAGAGCGGCAATATGGTCAAAGAAGAAGGGCCGCTGAGCCGCGACGCTCTGCATATAGGAGTCTTGGTTCTGTACAACGCCGGCCATAACGGGATTATCGACGTCCCACAACTCG
>PWNM01000239.1 GCA_003557825.1 Candidatus Hydrogenedentota bacterium
ACGTATTGCATCCAGGGCCTCTCTGTGATGTATCTCGGCCCAGGGCAACAGCCAAAGCTGCCGTGGAGCTCGTTCCGGATTTTCAAAGTTCAGCGTCTGATAAACCAATTCGCGCGATGTGGCGCTCATGTTCTCTCTCCTGTGATCCGCCTCTGTGCCCTGAGTTTCCGGGAAGTGTAAAGCAAGGGGCTCGTGAAAAGCCAAAACGGTTTACTCTGTCGTAGTCGCATCCGTATACTGGCGTATGTAAGGACACGAAGGGAAAACGGAGGGAATCGGCATGATGGAACTATTGCTTGTCACATTGGTCGCCAGTTTGACCGGAGCGCAGGCTGTGGGATGGGAGTTTAGCGATTCAGTAGAGGATTGGACTCCAAACCCGGAGATTGAGGGCTTCTTCCACGACAACGGGAGAGTCGTTGGACATGCCACCGGAGGGGATGCCTTCATTCTCAATCGGAATGTTGATTTCTCTGCGTCCGCGGCCCAAGCCGTCGAGATTCGAATTCGGGCGGATCGAAGCGGCATGGGGCAAGTTTACTGGTCTGAAGCCCTCGAAGGTCGATACGGCGGTCTCACTCCTGACCAACAGACTTCATTCCAGGTGCGCGGGACGGGCGAATGGGAGACCATCACGGTGTTTCCGTTCTGGCACACGGTTGACCGTATCCGACAGCTTCGGGTCAATGTGCCGGCCTATTCCGAGTTTGCCATTGATTCCATCCGGATTGTTTCTTGGACCGACGAGGATCCCACTTCGGCAACGGCCTGGGAAGCCGCCGACCTGGATTTGTGGCGGGCCGATCCGGAAGGTCGTAAATATCTCATGTTGGTAGACCACCTTAACTCGGAGGCATTGAACTGGGTGATGGTGCAGATCCAGTCCGATTCGGAAGGTTTGGCTTCGGTTGTTTGGGCCAAAGACGACGCCTTTGGCTTGCACCGTGAACAGTTTCCCATCGTTCCCAGTGATAAGCCTCGCATGTACATTGTGGAAATGGCCGGCCTGCCCGACTGGGAATCGTCCATCATTACCCTGGGCGTCGAGCTGCCTCCGGAAGGCGTGGTTCATCTCGAGTCGTTGCAGATCGCTGCTGAGCCCACGGCGCCTCCTCAACTCGAACTATCCTACTTTGATTTTGAGAGTTACCCCAACCGAGCCGGCATGCCGTGCTCCCTATTGACGCGGGTGACGAACCACGGCGGTCAGACCGGCGCGATTGAGGATGCACGCCTAATACTTTCCGAAGGGCTCACCGTGACTGCCGGGCCTGAGCCAGAGACGGTCTCCATACCATTTGGCGATTTTATCGATTGGACATGGGAAGTGCAGGCGGACCGCGCGGGGGATTATCCGATCGCCGTCGAGTTCGACGGATCTCATGGTCCGGAACGTGCCGAAACAACGCTCACCTTCTCCAAACCTCTCCGTCTGCCCGAGGCCGACTACGTTCCCGAACCTCAGCCTATCGAAACAGCTATCGACATCGCCGCCTATTATTTCCCCGGTTGGGATGCAGCCGCCAAATGGGAGCCTATCCGGACCACCACGCCCGAGCGGAAGCCGGTATTGGGATATTACGACGAGGCCGATCCGGAGGTAGTCGATTGGCAGATTAAATGGGCCGTCGAAAACGGCATTTCGATCTTTTTGGTGGATTGGTATTGGACAGACGGCGCGCGGATGCTCGAGCATTGGTTTGATGCTTATCGGGAGGCCCGTTACCGCGACTACCTCGATGTGGCCATCATGTGGGCCAATCACAATCCCCCCGACACCCATTCCCACGAAGACTGGATCGCGGTGACTCAACACTGGATCGACGAGTATTTCCACCTCGATACCTATGTTCAAATCGACGGAAAGCCTGCGGTGTTCATCTGGGATGCTCGAAACATCCGCGCCGATCTGGGTGGTTCCGAGGCCGTACGGGCGGCTTTTGATGAATCACAGCAGATGGCCCACGATGCAGGCTACGAAGGGATTACGTACATTGCCTTGCACGGCCATGAATCCCGCAATCTCGTCGAGCAGCTCGCCTATGAAGGATACGCCGGCACGACGACGTACCACGAATGGGGCGATGTGACCGGCGCATCTACTGTCTATCGTCGAGGGGACTTCGAGGATGTGGTGCAGACCGCTCCCGCCCATTGGGCCGAAAAGCGCGAGCGATCCCAGCCCCTCACCTATTACCCCGTTGCTACCACCGGATGGGACTCCCGGCCCTGGCATGGCCACGACTCCCTCGTCATTCGTGGCCGGACGCCGGAGCGGTTCGAACGACTGCTTCGTAAGGCAAAGGCATTCTGCGGGGAACATAATAAAGATATGCTTGTCATTGGGCCGGTGAACGAGTGGGGGGAAGGCAGCTATATCGAGCCATGCACCGAATATGGATTCGAGATGTACGAAGCCATCCGGGGCGTTTTTGCCATTGATGATCCCGAGATGTGGCCAGTGAACGTAGCGCCGGTCGATGTGGGCCTCGGTCCCTACGATTTACCCCCCGTGGAGCTTCGGACCCATTGGACCTTTGACGACGGCGATCAAGGCTGGACCCCCATGATGGGTATCAGCGATTTTCGCCACGAAAACAACGCGTTACACATGCGCACCACCACCCATGATCCTGCCCTCACCATTCTGATTCCCACGATGCGGGCCCCTGCGTTTGATGGATTCGAG
>PWNM01000078.1 GCA_003557825.1 Candidatus Hydrogenedentota bacterium
CGCCGTATGCGATCTGTGGGAGCTTCATCGCCGGCAAGCCGTCGAAATCGTAACGAACAAGGACGATGCGCCGACGACCCACGAGTATTTCGAAGAGATCATCGAAAAAAAGGATATCGATGCCGTGGTCATCACCACGCCCGACCAATGGCATGCCATCCCGTCGATCATGGCCGCTGAAGCGGGCAAGGACATCTTTTGTGAAAAACCGCTGACGACGACCATCGCCGAAGGCAGACCGATCATTGAGGCCGTGCGCCGTAACAACGTCGTTTTGCAATGCGGCAACTTCCAACGCAGCGGCGAGCATTTCCAGGAAGTGGTCGAGATGGTGCAGAACGGGTACATTGGCGATATTCCCCGCGTCGAAACCTGGATTCATGATAACGAACCTCTCGATGGCATCGGCAACCCTCCCGATGAAGATCCTCCCGAAGGACTCGACTGGGAACGCTACATCGGCTGGACCGAAATGGTTCCCTTCAATCGAAACCGCTTTTTGTACAATTTCCGATGGTTCCTCGAGTACTCGGGCGGCAAAATCACCGACTGGGGCGCGCACCTTATCGACATCGTCCTGTGGGCCATGGGCGATGACAAAGTGATGCCCAAGACGGTCACTGCCGCCGGCGGGAAGTTCATATTACCCGATAACCGCACCACGCCCGACACCCTCGAGGTGCTCTACGAGTTCGATGACTACGTTCTCAGCTTCTCGAACCGAGTCCACAACGGCTTTGTCGAACGGAACCGCTACGGCATTATGTTCTATGGCACGTTGGGCACGCTGTACTTAGATCGAACCGGATACGAGGTATTCCCACGGCCCCGCGGCGAGGCCTGCGAACCCCGCAAGGTCGAAGGCGTCTTCGAAGGCGACATGAACGAAGCCCATTGGGCCGATTTCGTCGAATGCATCAAATCGCGCAAGGACCCCATGAGCGACGTCGAAAGCGCCAACGCGACCTCCATCGTGTGTCATATGGGGACCACCGCCTATGTGGCAGGCGGCAAGCTTGACTGGGACAACGAAACCGAACACTTTGCCGGTTCGGATACCGAAGCCGTTCAGAAGGCCAATGATTTCGCCCATCGACCGTATGAAAACGGCTGGTCGCTCGAACCGCCCTATTACACTGGTTGGGCCTAGCCCACATCTGCTCAATGGAGCCGGGGCGGGCGGAAACCCCCCGCCTCGGCCTTTTCTCGGAAGGAGACCGACCCATGCGAGTTCTTGTGCCCCTTTTAACCCTATGCGCTCTACTGGCATGTCAAACGATGCATGCCGCCCCCGAGCCGCCCGATTGGGTTCCCGCACTGCTGACCCAGGAGGAGGCGACCGAAGGGTTCTTCCCCCTGTTTGACGGTGAAAGCCTCGACGGCTGGTGGATTCGAGGAACCAATCCCGACGCCTTTACCGTAGAAGATGGCCTGCTTGTTGTGACAGGCGAACCCGACGGCGACTGGATTTTTACGGACCTTACCTTCGACAACTACGTGCTACGTTATGAGTACCGGTTGCCTCCGGAGGGCGGGAATTCCGGCGTGTCCATCCGCGCCCCTCGCCATGGCGATCCGGCCTTCGCGGGCATGGAAATCCAGGTGCTCACGCCGGGCCATGAAATCGGATGGCAGAGCTCTGGAGCCATCTATGCCGCCGTCGAGCCGGAAGTCGAAGCCGACCGCCCCGTAGGGGAATGGAATAGCGTCGAAGTACTGGTCGATGGTCCCCGCATTCGCACCATCATGAACGACCAAACGTTGTATGACATCCTCACCACCGACTACGATGAACCCGGCACGGGCGAGGAGGAGTGGCGGCATACCTTGGCCGACCGGCCCTTGTCCGGCCATATCGCCATTCAGTCCCATAGCGACTATGTGGAATTCCGTAACATCCGGCTGAAGCCGTTGCCCGGCGGCCCCGAATGGCGGCCGTTGTTCAACCAACGTGACCTTACCGGTTGGACCGTCGTTGGCGATGCCCAATGGACCGTCCTTGACGACGGCATTCTCCGGGGCGACGGAGCGGGCATGACCGAACGCAGCGAGTTGCGCTCCTTAGAGGAATTCGAGGATTTCGAGATCCAGGTATGGATCCGGACCCATGATCGGGCCAACAGCGGCGTGTTCTTCCGGGGTCGAGGCGAGGACGCCTGGCCGCGCTCTTACGAGGCCCAAATCGACAACCACGCCACCCGCTATTTCACCGGAGCCATCTGGGATCAGGCCGAGGCATCGGAGCTGCGCGCCATGGATCATTGCTGGTTCCACATGCACGTCATCGCTCAAGGCCGCCACATCGATGTTCGGGTCAACGGAAAAACCGTCGTCGAGCATGTCGCCGACGAAACCCGTCACGAAACCTACCCCAGCGGCTGGATTACCCTACAAGCCCACGATCCCGACATGATCGTTGATTTCGACCATGTGGAAGTGCGGCCGGTTCAGGAAGAGAACCGCCGGTGAATCGGAGCATTACACGACGAGCTTTTATGACAGGGACGGCGGCCGGCATCGGCGCGATGCTGCTGCCGTCCGTTTCGGCTTCCGCCATGGGCGTGGCGGTGTTGGGCTGTGGTTCCCGAGGCATGGCGCATATGGATGCCCTCGCCGCATGCCCGGGGGCGCGTATTCGAACCGTCTGTGATCGCCATGATGCCCGGTTGCGTGTTGCGTCCGCTTATA
>PWNM01000181.1 GCA_003557825.1 Candidatus Hydrogenedentota bacterium
CGTATCGCATTTGGATGTGTTGAGTCCGCGCTATGAACTATGGCCTCAGCGCGCGCCTATCGAGGAACCAGTCGAGATTTCCCTCCCTACTCCGGCCGACATGAGTGCTCCGGAGCAGGTGGCCATCTATCGTCAAGTGGGCAACAACTGGTCTCGACTCAGTACCGAACACCGAGGCGATCGTCTTGTCACATCGACCCGATCGCTGGGGACTTTTGCCATCCTTCGAGATACAACGCCACCGCGATTGACCGAAGTGGAACCGGCTGACGGATCAACCGTCGGACCTCGATCTACGATTCGTGCGTCTGTATCGGACAACGGCAGCGGTATCGCGGACATAACCGTAACCGCAAATAATGAATGGCTGTTGATGCAATACGATCCGCCTCGAAACCGTGTCTTTTGGGAGGCTGACCAGGATCTCCCCCTGGGGGATATTACCTTGCGGTTCCGCGTAACCGACAATGCCGGAAACACGACCGAAGTACAGCGGAACATACAGGTCGTCGCGTCTCAGTAGATCGTTAGCCCAGGAGTTTTCGCCCTTCCGTGCCCTTAATCCCCGACACGATCCGGTTGAATGCCTGTTCATCGCTACAAGCCGAAATGGCCTCTTCCTTGGACACCAGTTCTCGCCGATAAAGGTCCACGGCATACTGGTCGAAGGACGTCATATCGCTGTCGACCTCGATAATGCTGTACAACCGGTCGATATCGCCCTCGAGGATAGCATCGCGAACGATGGGCTTACCACCGATAAGAATCTCGAGACAGGGGATGCGGCCACCGCCGACCCGTTTGAGCAACCGTTGGCACACGACTCCCTGTAGCGAATACGCCAACTCCTGCCGGATGAGGTCCCGTTCTGCCTGAGGGAAATAGCTAATGACGCGGTTAACCGTGTCGACTGCCGTCATGGTATGGAGCGTGCTGAACACCAAGTGGCCTGTCTCGGCAGCGCTTAGAGCCGCGCGAATGGTATCGACGTCGCGCATCTCACCAACCAGTATGACGTCGGGATCTTCACGCAGCGCGCCGCGAAGCGCATTGGCGAATGAAAACGTATCACGACCTACTTGTCGCTGGGAAATGATGCTGTGCTTATCCCGATACACATATTCGATGGGGTCTTCAATGGTAATGATGTTTTTATGGCGCGTATCGTTGATGTAATCGATCATGGCGGCCAGGGTGGTCGATTTACCACTACCCGTTACGCCGCATACAAGGAACAATCCCCGGTGCTTGTTACACACATCGCGAACAACATCGGGAATGTTTAGATCATCGAAGGGCAACGGTTCCTCTGGAATAAGTCGTATCGCAAGCGCCATGGCGTTCTGTTTGTAATACCCACTACAGCGTAAATATCCTACCCCCGCAGCATGGTATTGAAAACTGCTCTCACGCTCTGATTCCAGTTTGCGGACCTCATCTTCGCTTCCAAGCTGATAGACGAGTTCCTCCATGTCTTGCGCCGACAACGGAGGCATATCCAAAGGAGCCAGGTCATTGTCTACTCGGATGAACGGCGGCGTCCCCGCACGCAGATGCAAGTCGGAGGCATTCCGCTCTTTCATCAGCTCGATCATCCGGTTGATATTGACATCATGGGGTTTGTAGCTAAGTACCTCGACTTTCCAGGACTGGGACCGAAGCGATTTCTCGCAGTTCTCCTCGATAACCGTGTCAACAGGAACCAGTTGCCTAAGCTGGCGCCATTCGAAGGAGGGTAGAGTAAGGGAACACCGACCATCGCTTAGCTTGGCCTGGCTTGGGATTTGGGCCTTTTTAAGCTCAGCGCTAAGCTGGGCGGGATCCACCCCTTCTTTGGGGGTGAACTCGATACGCAAATGCTCCACGCGTTTATCAAGCTCCGATGAGCGCACGTACATCGAACAAGAACCGGTCTTGTACGACACCTCCGAAGGAATACCCGACTGCATAATAAGCTCTTGCACCCCGGTATTTAACACATCCAAAATGGTACTCGTTGCTTTGGTGCCAATGAACATAGGACGTCGTTACCTCGTCTCTCGCTAGGGTAGGTTTCGCTAGAGGAACACCAATAGATGCGTAAGCCTAGCACGATTCAGAGGACGGAATCAACGCGAGATACGAGGGAATCACACCGGAGCCTACGGAATATTCTGGTCATATCTGCGATTTTCGTACATTAGAATCGTACACGGGTTGAATCTAGACCACGTGCATCCACTGCGCGCTATCGTTCAAAATCAATACGTTGGGCTCCCGCAAAACGCTCCCGTAATCGCACCGCAAGCGATTCGATATCCGGACGGCCAGGGGATACAAGCTCAAATCGCATAACGATACGGTCCAATTCGTTGTCGGCACGCAACCGGAGCGTATTAACAAAGTATCCTTGCTCCTTGAGCAGCGCCTCGACTTCATCAACCAGTGACAGGGGACCATTGACGCGCATTTCAAAACGAAGCGTTTCATGGGCCGGCAGAAACTGCACGAGATAGCGTAAGAACACGACCGTCAGCAAAGCAAAACCGGTAGCAAGGAAAGCGATAAGATAAAATCCCATGCCGATAGCAATACCAAGTGCGGCCACGAACCAAATCATGGCAGCCGTAGTCAGACCACGATGGATACTACCGACGTTGATGATGGTACCCGCTCCCAGAAAACCGACGCCGGTCAATACGCCCGCC
>PWNM01000504.1 GCA_003557825.1 Candidatus Hydrogenedentota bacterium
GCACGTCGAAGCTGGCGATCGTAGTGCCTGTAGGCGCCTCAGTGATTTCCGACTGCACGCCGGTATCGGGGTCCAGATGATAAATGCCCTGATTCGGGTTCTGCGCGCCGAGAAAGTAGATCTCGCCGCTAGCGGAGACCTTCAGGTCGCGGGGATTGCCTATGAAGCCGGCCATGGCCAGGGTTTCGAGGGCAGCACCTGGTTGCGGCGTCAGCCGCGTGATCGATCCGCAGCATCCCGCCTGCGCCGTTTGACCATTCTGGTTGGCGAGAATCAAATCCCCGGTCACGGGATTCAGCGCCATTGCCTTTACGCTCCAGACGCTGCCGGTGGGCGTGGTGCCGAGATTTGTGATCTCCGTCTGTATGCCGGATACGAGATCGACGTGCACCAGATACTCGGCAGGCCGCCGGTCGAGGACGTACACGTCGTTGCCCGACAATGCTATTTGCCGGGGGTCGACGAGCACGGCATTGTCGACGGTTTCCGAGGTCACCAGCTTCAGCGCACCGGTGCGGCGAACGTGGCGAAAGATGCGCGCATAATCCGGAACAGCAGCGCCGGTGCCAGCGAAGTAAGGCAGGAGCAGGTCGTTATCGGGACCAAGCGCGCCCAACTTGATGCCGCCGCCTCCCGACGTGTCGCTGACGGAGGATGCACCCCCCAGCGCGATCTCCGGCTCATGGGTGTCCGAATCCAGCCGTACCACCACCGGCGCGCCATCCGGCACTGCCCGTCGATCTTCGAGGCGCACGTAAAGACCCCCGTCGTCACCGGTGCGCAACGACGAGGGGATCATCTCAAGGCGAATGTCCTCGTTTAATTCGATCTCAGTGACGTCGAAGGTCGTCTTGTCGATCCGGTGCAGAGTCCTGGCCACGCCGAGCGCACCGACATAGTAAGCGTCGGCGGTGGCTGCAATGCGCCGCTCGCTGTTCAAACCGCTCCCGACCGTCGGGAACGTGCCGATCGGGGTAAGCGCCGCCGTTTGCGGATCCACCTCGAGCAGAAGGGTGCCGGTCGAGGCCACACTCGTCACGGCCGCGGCGATGATGGCGCCGCTCGGTGCCCGCGTGAGGGCGCGCACCTCGTGTACTCCAAGCGGTTTCTCTGGATCAGCCAGGGTGGTACCTTGCTTATCCATCAACAGCACGGCTCCGGTCAGGGAAGTGACGACGAGATCGCCATTTGCGGTGATGGCGAGGTCACCATGCGGGAAGGTCCGTAGGTCTTCATTCTGCAATGGCCGTGATGCGCCGGTCTCCAAGTCTATGGCGATCAGGGATGTCGAGATGTTTTCGCCGTCATCGACGAACGCGAAGATTTCTCCCTCCGAGCCAAGCGCCAGCGCATGGCGGCCGTGCGGCGGCTGATCGCCCGCCTCCGCCACGAACTCGAGCCGACCGGCCTTCATGTCATGGCGCCAGAGTTGTCGCTGGAAACCACGCGTCAGAAACAGGATCTCATCCTCCTCGACCACGAAGGCGCTGACGGCAGCCACATGCAGCGGCTCCGCGCGCGCTCCGCCGACATCGATCAGGAAGCGGTTTGTGCGCAGTTCCCCCCCGCCCGCCGGAGCCACCGAAGGCGTAGCGGACACCTCAGCACTGATTTCACTCTCCTCGGAATTGCGGGTTGCCGTGACGGCGAAGTAATAGGTCGTCCCGTTCGTAAGGCCGGCCACGACGTGAGGGCTCGTGGCGGCGATGTCGATGTCATCGTAAGAAGCGGCCGTATCGCGATTGATATCCGGCGTCTGGCTCCAGTACACGTTGTAGCCCGTGGCCCCAGATACCGCCGTCCAGGTGACGGTCACAAAGCCGTCACCGCCGGAAGCGGACAACCCGGTGGGCGCGGTCAAATCGGCAAGGAACGTGACTTCGATCGCGCAGTCGCCCGTGATCGGCCCAGTGGTATACGCCTGGCCCGACCGGCTACCACCACAACCGCTCACAGTGGCGATCTCGAAACCGGTGTCCACGCTCACGTTGAACTGGGCTGTCGCGCCGTAATCCACGGTGGCGCTGCCCGGGCTGATGCTGCCGCCCGCTCCAGCATTGGCCGTGACTGTAAAACTCTTCAGTTCGAACGTCGCCGTGACGGTGCATGCAGTCGTGATCACACCTGTCGTGTAGGTGTTGCCGGAGCGCGTCCCGCCACAGCCGGTCACGCCGACCAGGTCGTGGCTGGCGAGCGGGGGGACCGTGAAGCTCGCCGTCGAGCCCTGGGTCACGGAGGCGCTGGCCGGGCTGATGCTGCCGCCGGCGCCGGAGCTGGTGCTGACTGTGAAGCTGGGGGTACCGCCGTCGCCGTTTCCTCCGCCGCCTCCACCTCCCCCACCGCACCCTCCCACAACTACCGCACCCCCCAGCACTGCTGTCATCGCAAGTGCCCGCCAACCCATGCCGCGTAAGCCGTCGTTCGCCGAAGTATTCGGTCCGTGCATTTTGAGCATGTTCCTCTCCTTTTCCGTCACTCGGTCTCGAAACCACTGACCGCCGAGCTCCTATTGGCGGCCGGATCGTGAATACGGCGGACAGAACCCCGGTGATTCCCACAGCGAATGCGTGACGCCACCTGCGTGCCCGAAACACCTATCGGGAATAACCGATCCTTCACGGCCACGCCTCCGGAGCCCACATCCACAGAGCGGGTTGCGTAACGCTTGCCCCCATAGGAACGCGC
>PWNM01000249.1 GCA_003557825.1 Candidatus Hydrogenedentota bacterium
GGAAGCCCGGGAACATGGTTTCAAGAAACGCCCCCGCTGGCCGATGATTATCCTGCGAACACCGAAGGGGTGGACCGGCCCGAAGTTCGTGGACAACGAAGCCACGGAAGGCACGTGGCGCTCCCACCAAGTGCCGATGAGCGACATGAGCCACACGGAACACATAGAGCAGCTTGAGCAATGGATGAAAAACTATCGGCCGGAGGAGCTGTTCGGCGAAGAAGGCACATTACGTCCGGAAATCGCCGAACTCGCCCCGAAAGGCGAGCGCAGGATGAGCGCAAATCCCCATGCCAATGGCGGGCTGTTACTCCACGAGTTGCGGCTACCGGATTTTCCTGACTATGCGGTAGAGGTACCAGAACCAGGCGCCACAGACGCCGAGGCAACGCGCGTTCAGGGCGCATTCGTCCGCGACGTACTCAAACGTAACCCTGACACGTTTCGAATCTTCAGCCCCGATGAAACCAAATCAAACCGATGGAACGCGGTGTTCGAGGTGTCCAAGCTTTGCTCGACAGCAGAGACCACTCCCGAGGACGACCATGTTGCTCCCGACGGGCGCATTATGGAGATGCTGAGCGAACATCAATGCCAAGGTTGGCTTGAAGGGTATCTACTGACCGGACGCCACGGCTTTTTCTCATGCTACGAGGCATTCATCCACATCGTGGATTCGATGTTCAACCAACATGCCAAATGGCTCGATGTCGCCGGCGATATTACCTGGCGCCGACCAATCGCTTCGCTGAATTACCTGCTCACATCTCATGTGTGGCGGCAGGACCATAATGGTTTCAGCCACCAGGACCCAGGCTTCATCGATATTGCAGCGAATAAAAAGTCGGATGTCATCCGCGTCTATTTACCACCAGATGCGAACACCCTGCTTTCCGTAACCGATCATTGCCTACGCAGCCGCAACTATGTGAACATCATTGTTGCGGGTAAACAGCCCATGCCCCAATGGTTGGATATGGATGCCGCGATCAAGCATTGCACCGCCGGTCTCGGTATCTGGCCATGGGCGAGCAATGACCAAGGCAGCGAGCCGGATGTTGTCATGGCGTGTTCCGGGGATGTACCCACGCTCGAAACACTGGCGGCGGTACAGTTGCTTTATGAATACTTCCCGACATTGAAGGTCCGGGTCATCAACGTCGTCAATCTCATGAAACTCCAACCCAAAAGCGAGCATCCCCACGGCCTGAGCGATTGGGATTTCGACACCCTGTTTACCACCGACAAACCGATTATTTTTGCCTATCACGGCTATCCATGGTTGATTCATCGGCTTACCTATCGGCGGACAAATCACAGGAATCTACATGTACGGGGCTACAAGGAGGAAGGAACCACTTCTACACCTTTCGATATGGTCGTCATGAACGATCTGGACCGTTTCCATCTCGTGGGCGATGTTATCGATCGCGTACCGACGCTGGGTCCCAAGGCTGCCTATGTGAAGCAGGAGATCCGGGACAAGCTCACCGAGCATACGCTATACGTCCGGGAGCATGGCGAAGACCTGCCCGAAATCCGAGATTGGCGATGGAATCGAGAAACGACCTAGGAGGAATCGTCCCCAAACGGCATATGTCCTATGCGGCGCGCATGATATTGCGCTTCATCATGTGGTAAAGACGCCCCCCGTCCAGCTCGGTTTGGACGGGGGGACTCACCACCAGGCATGGCTACACATCCATACGCATTAATGCCGCTTCGGCCTTCGCCTTGGGATACCGCAAGATGGTCGCCGTCGCTGCAGCGTAGACGATCACGCCAATCAAGGCCCCGCCGAACATATTGGCGATAAAAGCCAACAGAGCCATTACGCTCCCCAGGGCTGGGTCTACCGACGACACGCCCGCAAACAGGATTTCCCATGCCACAACGGCGATGATATAACCAACGGCCAACTGTCCTATAAAGCGGATTGGTGCTCCATTCCGTGAAGGAGGGCTATCGGTGCGGAGCGCATGGCGCAAGCCCATGACCAATAGCCCGCCGAATAGCAAATAAAGAACGCCAACGGCGGCATGTCCCGCAAAACCCGGCTCTACATGGCGACGAATCAAGAGTCCGAAAAAGAGGTAGTAAGCCAAGAGTACAATGGCAACGGCTCCAATCTCCTTCCCTTCCGGAAGCAACTGATGAAGGGTATACCGATGCCCTTGCACGATCCGACGCCAGAACCATGTAAGCCCTGCAAGGACCCCGGCCGTCCCAACAACGGAGAGGAACGTAACCTCCAGTTCGGTTGGTCCGGCCGCCGTAAGTCCGGCCACTCCTATGATCCCGCCCGCCAGGAGGAATGCAACCGGTCGGGACCCATGCTCTCGTATCCAGCTCGGCATGCCTTGCCAAACACTTCGAGAGGCGGTCAGGCAGGCCTCGGCAACGATCAGTGGTAGGACAAACGCCATCAACGGATGCCACCACAGAATCAACATGGCCGTTTCGATCCAAGCCACATTGGCCAGATGGAGCAAGGGTTGTTCGCCGCTCTCTTCGAGCCAGACCGGATACCACACGACCTTGGTGATATATGCCTCGTAGAGGCCGAAAAGCGCCCCTGCCATACAAAGTATCGGCCACACGGGACGTCCCGAACGCACGACGACCGTGGTCAGGAGCAAAACATGAAGCAAGTAGACCGGAATGATGACGATATAGCCGCTTA
>PWNM01000481.1 GCA_003557825.1 Candidatus Hydrogenedentota bacterium
ATCGGCAATCCGCCGGCGAACGGCTTGCGCGTTGTCCCAATGGGATTGCCCCGATTGGTGGTTGTTCTGCGAGATGTCGATGAAGGTGTAGATCTCCGGATGGTCAATGGTGCGACGGTGCATGGGATGATTGAGATCCCACGGATCCCACATCTCCGTCACATGGGCATCGACCCCGGCCTCCTCGGCGGCGTTGCGGATGTACATCGCCCAGTAAGCTCCCCACTCGGCCTCTTCGTTGGTCTCGTTCGAGATGCAATAGAGCACATTCCCGCGGGGGAGCGAATAACTCAACATCATGTCAACAAAGGCCTCCTGATAGGGCAAGATAACCGTGTTGTTCTCCAACTCCGGCACGCTGCGAAAAAAGGTGTTCTGCCGCTGGCCCGCATGCCCCGGAACGACCTCGGGAAGTCCGCTCTCCTCCGCCGTGTAGTTTATGTTGTTCTTCGGGTTGAACGGGTTGATATCCCACCAATTCTGGGCGTAGTCGAATCGGTCGAAGACCTCGATCTGCACAATGATGTCCCGCTCAGCCGTCCACGCGAGAAACCGTTCGAACCGCTGCCAGTACTCCTCGCTCATTTCGTCCAGGTTGTAGAGGCCCGTCTCCGGGTCTTGCGCAAAGGGCCACGGATTGCCCTCGCCGCGACTGCTCATCGTGTTGCGCACATAATTTCCCCCGCACGCCGCCAAGAGATCGAGGTGGCTTTCGAGTCCCGCCGGACCCACATCGGGGTGGTTGAACAAATTGTCGTGGTCCGACCCACCCAACAGCAGCGTCGGCGCGCCCTTGAACTCCCAAAAATACGGATTGCCTTCATAGGGCCGAATGCGGTCCTCCGCCCCGGCGCCGCCCGCTATGACGGCGCTCATGACCGCTGCCGTTATAACGGTCCGCATAACGATATTCGAATCCATCCCAAAGTCCCTTTCCTCGTTTGGGGCACACATCGCCCCTCTCCCAAACATGACAACTGAAATGCAGCGCTGGTCATTATGAAAGGGTTTGAGGGGGTTGTCAAGGCATGGAGCCTGAAAACAATATAACGACAGGTCAAGTCGGATGGCAGGCTAGGGCTCTTCAATGATCTGGTGCAGGGTGTCAATCAAAGGAAGAGAGCAAAGCCGAAAGTGTCATCCCGCATGGTCATACTGCACCTCAGCTGACCGCAACACGTCATCCCGAAAGCGGGGGTTTAACCCGTTGACCGTGTGCATTTCCACACGGCGACCGAGCAACCGGCCCAGTTCGATTTCGAGTCCCGCCAATGTCAGCAAGCCTACATGGGCATCGGGAACAAACTCGACCAGCACATCCACATCGCTTTCCGGCGAAAAGTCATCCCGCAACACCGAACCGAAAAAACGCAGCCTTCGAATTCCATTGCGCCGGCAAAACGCCGCCAACGCCTCTTGGTCTATCGCTATCTTCGAACCCATATCAATCGTTTCCTCTAGCATACGCCTAACCGCATTATGAAACTGACTGCGAGGCGTGTCAAGGCACGTAACCTGGGAGCAATGTAACGACAGGCTCAATCGGATGCCCGGCTTACGGTTGGCGGCACCTTGGTGATGCAACCATATGCGTCATTTGTGTATAGTGGATCGTAATGTGACAACTCACCAAACTAAGGAAAAACCGGCCATGGCCATCCCCAACCTTGCATTCATCTCACTTGTCCTTACTATGACGACCGTCCATGGTCAGACCGTTGAACCTGTTGATCCCGTTAAACGGGCCGTATCTGCCCATCACGGCGTGGTGCGATACCAGCAGGGCGAGTTTACCGCGTGGCCTGCCAACAATGGGCTGTGGACTTGGGACGGGGGACAGGAGATACTCGTGGGCTTTACGTATGGCCGCTATGTGGAACAAGAAGGACACAAGATCGCCGAACCACGCAATGGTTTGGCCCGGAGCACCGACAGCGGCGAAACCTGGTCGGCGTTCTTCCCCGAAAATTACGCAGACGACCGATTGCCCATTACGAATCTAACGGAACCCATGGATTTCGAGGCGCCCGATTTCGCGTTGCGCGTGTGTGGCATGGGATACCATGGCAACGCCATCGACGAACCCTGTTTCTACTATTCCTATGACCGGGGCGCTACGTGGAATGGACCCTTTCGGTTCGCCGGTATGGAGAACATGAACGAGCTTGAAGGAATAACCCATATCACGCCCCGGACCGATTATCGCGTCCTCGGAAGCAACTCGTGCCAGGTGTTTGCATCCGCAACCGGCGGACCGTTCGAGGATAAGACGTTTGTCATGGAGACCGGAGACGGAGGCCTTAGCTTCTCCTTTGTCTCCTGGGTCGTACCGCCGACGGACCCCTATCGCGCCGTTATGCCCCAGACCGTTGCGGTGGGTGACGAAACGCTGGTGAGCGTTATGCGCCGTCGAGACAAGCCGGGAACGCGAACCGAATGCTGGCTGGATGCCTATGCATCGTCGGATGGCGGCCGTAGCTGGTCGTTTTTATCGAAAGTGGCCTACACAGGATTTGGCGACAGCAACGGCAATCCTCCTGCCATGACGCGATTGGAGGACGGCCGCTTGATCGTGGCCTATGGAAACCGTTCGCTTCGCATGTTGATGTGCCGACTAAGCGAAGACAATGGTAAAACGTGGGGCGATGAGATCATCCTGCGCGACGATCTCCGGTATGACGGTAGATTCGCCGATTTCGGGTACCCCCGCGTGATGCAACGGCCAGACGGCAAGATATTGGTCTGTTATTATTTTTCCGACGACGAACACCCCGAACAATACATTGCGTCAACGATCTTCACCCTCGATGAATTCGAGGACGCCGAAATCGAACGATCTATGGTGTTGCCTCCGGAGCATGAATAGACCGCGTACGCAGAGCACCCCACGTGTGAAAGGCGGTCCCAACCCCTGTCATGGCTAGGGGTTGTGAAAATGGACGCAGACCGGTCGGGGTACGTCGGCCGTCGCGCCCGTGGGCGTGAGGCGACCGGTGTCGGGGTTGATGCGGAAGACGACGACCGTGTCGGAGCCTTGGTTGGCGGCCAAGAGATAGGCACCCGTTGGGTCAAGGTTGAAGTTACGGGGAACTTGCCCCTCAGTCGAAGTATGGTCGACCAGGACAGGGGCGCTGGGATCGGTTTCAAGAGAGTAGACGGTAATGCTGTCGTGGCCACGATTCGAGGCGTATAGGAATTTGCCGGAGGGATGGACGCGGATCTCGGCCGTGGTGCTGTCGCCGTCGAAATCCTCGGGCAACGTGGGCACGGTGGTCTGCCGTTGGAGCGTGCCGGCTTCGGGTTCGCGGGCGAAGGTGGTGACGGTGCTGTCGAGTTCGTTGACCACATAGACCCATTCGCCTGTAGGGTGGATGGCCACATGGCGAGGTCCGGCTCCGGGAGGCAGATCGACGTAAGGTTGGTCGTGGGGCGCGAGGGTTCCTTCGCCTGCATCGTATTGGTAGATGCGGATCTGGTCGATGCCGAGATCGGCCACCAGGAGGCGTTCGCCTTCGGGATCGAAGGTGACGGAATGGGCATGGGGACCTTCTTGCCGTGCGGCGTTGGGCCCGCTCCCATCATGCTGGACAATGTCGCTGGGCTCGTCGAGGCCGCCGTCCTCACGGATGGGCAGGAGGAGAGCGTTGCCGGTGACGTAGTTGGCCACGGCGACATGCTGTTCGGACGGGGCCACGGCGATGTGGCACGGGGCGATGCCCCGGGAGGATTGTTCGTTGATGAGGGTGAGCATGCCGGTAGATCCGTCGATGCGCCAGGCGCGAACCGTACCTTCGGGCTGGTCCATCTCGCCGACGCTATAGAGCAGGGGCTTGGACGGGTGCTCGGCGAGGAAACTGGGGGCCTCCACGTCGCCGGCGCGGCCGCGGGATTCGAGGCTGCCGTCCGCCGGATCGAACTCGAGTAGATAGATGCCTTGGGCATAGGTGCCGATGTAAACGCGCATGGGGGTCGCGGGGTCAGCCTCGGCTTCCGTAGCCGACAGGACTGCCGCCAAGGGCATCATCGCAAGAGGGATAATGGCATGCATCGAACAGTACCTCCGTGGTTGTAAACCAAACTACGATTCCTCCTGGCCGCATATGATACCGACTGGAACAGCATCGATGCCAATCGCACCGAAGAGCGAGTACGTACCCCCCTTCACTGTTCGCGGCGGTATTGGTCGATGATGTCTTTTACCCGATGAGGCGAGGGGATGCCCTGGACGGCGATCTCCACGCCGCCGAGTCCGGCAGTGGCAATGCCGATGGTTCCCACGTCAAAGATCCGTTGGATGAGGCCCTGACTGATTTGCACGTTGCGGATGTTGGCATGGTACACATCATTGGTGTGTTTGGAAAGGATGCCCCGGCGCAGGGTGATGCGTTCGTTGGTGACAGTCAGCTTCGTGCCGCGGGTCTGGAGCCACCAGCTCAACAAGATGAGCAGCCCCAGTCCAAAAGCGGCTATCAGGACGATACTGGCCACAAACCAAAAGGGATGGTTTCTGAACATGGACGGATGGGCTTCGTACAGGGTTTGCTCTGGCACAGTCTCACAACCTCCTTTTCCGCTGCTGCTCCCGGTTCGGGTCGCGATATGACGGGCGACCCGGTTCCTAGCCTACCACGATTCGGCCTCGTGATGGCACCTGCAGCAGAAAGGATGAGGCACTTTAGGGGGGACAAGCCTCCGTTCCCTAGCAGTGATCCGTGTAGATTGATCGGGGATCTTGCTTTGCAGACATCAGTTATTGTTTAATTTGATTCGGTATTAACCTCCATGAAAGGGTAGAGGAGAGTGATTATGTCCATTTGCCGCCTGGTTGTGTTGGGTTGGGTATTCACGGCGATTGCCGTCGCTGTCGAGCCGTTGCCGGCGTTGCCGGTGCCGAATATCGCGGAGCCACGGGAAGAAGCGGTCGAAGCGAGGGGGTTGCGCGAGCTCATCGAACAGGATTGGCTGCGGGACACGGAACCTGGTTTGTCGACGCAGACGGATGCGGCGGGCGGCTGCAACGGCGTGAAAGACGGGACGTATGGGTTTCACGTCGGCCAGCAGGCCTTTCCGTGGTGGCAGGTGGACTTGGGTGAGTCCGTCCCGGTAGGCCGGATTGTGGTCTACAACCGCCTCGATTTTGAACCGGGGCTACACAATGCCGATACCTTGCAGATTCTTGCATCGGACGATGGTGAGGAGTGGACCTTGATCCACGATAACCAAGGGGAGCATTTCGGTGGCATCCACGGCGCGCCGCCCCTCGAGGTTCGATTTGACGATGTGTCGGCCCGATACATTCGATTGCTGATCCCGAGCGAGGAGCACATCTTTCTTCACCTGGACGAAGTAGAGGTATATGCCGCAAGCGACGACGCCACGAACATCGCCCTCCATCAACCGGCGGACCAAAGCAGCCTGAGTCCGTGGTCAACAGTCAACGTAGTTGCTTTTCGCGAGTATCCGATTCAGTCGTTTATCGACCGAGGTTACCGGTTTGCAGCCTACCTTGAACAACAGGGCGTGGATGTTTCGGAGGGTCTCGCCGAACTCGACCTCGTAGCGGCCAAGTGGGACCAATTCCCCGAGGAACCGGCGGAAGAGGCATTGCAGGATCTATATATCGAGACACGCTGGATCGTGCGGCGCATGGTGTTCCAGAATCCGATTTTGGATTTCGACCGCTTGTTGTTTCACAAACGTTATACCCAGGAGACCTTTCCCGATATCTGCCTGAACCACATGCCCTGGGTATCGAAGCCCGGCGGCGACCTTTGCGTTTTGCAGTCCGTTTCGGACGACGAGGGGTTGTTTACCTCCCTGCGGTATCCCACGGACACGGAGCAGCCCGTGGCCGCCGTGCAGCATCTGCTCAACGGCGCGTTGGGACCGGGAAATGTCCACGGCAAGGACTTGTGGTTTGAGGGGGACCGGATTGTGTTTGGCTATGCCCGTTCGCGCAGCGATGATCCGCCCGAGGGATGGCTTGACCGTGCCCAGAGCTTTCGGCTGCGCCGCGAGGTGCAACCAACCCATATTTTCGAGCTCAACCTGAACGACAACCGGGTCCGACAGATCACCTCCGGGGAATGGAGCGACCTCGACCCGACCTACGCGCCCAATGGCGATATCGTGTTTGTGTCGGAACGCTGCGGTACGTCGCTGCAATGCAACGAGTACGACAAAGACGAGACGAGCTGCAACCTGTACGTAACGCGCCCCGACGGCACGGGTATCCGCCGCCTCAGCGTCAATAAAGACGGCGACTACATGCCCTATACCTTAGACAACGGCATGATCGCCTTTACCCGGTGGGAGTATCAGGAGCGGGGCTTTGCGCTCATTCACTCCATTTGGACCATTCGGCCGGATGGTACGGGTGCAGATGCGCTATTTGGGCAGCACATGGAGGATCCGTGGACCTTTATCGGAGCACGGTCGATCCCGAACAGCAATAAGCTGGTCGCCATCGCGTCGGGGCACCACACATTGGCCGTCGGCTCGTTAATCACAGTTGATCCATCGACGGGCACGAACAATCCGGAAGGCATCGGCAAGGTTTCGCCGAACCTTATGCCCCCCCAAGGCGGCATGGCCGGCGTGCCGGTTCCCGAAGGCGGCACGGATTGCCAGAGCGGGTTCTACACCACGCCGTGGGCCTTGTCGGACAAGTTCTTCTTGGTCTCCTACGCACACGGCCACGAGATGACCGACCCGACGGGATATGGGCTGTACCTGGTAGACGTCTTCGGTAACAAGGAGCTTATCTACCGCGATCCGGATATCTCCAGTTTTACGCCCATGCCCCTGCGGTCGCGGCCTATTCCGCATATCCTGCCCGAGGCCATTGATCTGGAAGACGATGCCTCGCACCTGTACGTGACCGATATTACCCATGGCGTCGACGGCATCGCGGCCGACCAAGCACGGTATCTGCGTATCTCGGAGCCCGTCCCCTGGCCCTACGACAACGAATACGGTGGCCACCGCTATGGCGAAGACCACGGCTATGCCGGACCGGATGCCGACCGACGCAACCTGACCAACTGGACGCCGGTTCGCATCCTGGGGGATGTGCCCATCCGCCCCGACGGAACGGCCGAGTTCCAGGTTCCGCCCGACACGGCGGTGTACTTCCAACTGCTCGACGAGAACCGGATGGAACTGCGCCGCATGCGGTCGTTTATCAGCTTCCAACCGTGCGAAGTACGCGGATGCGTCGGCTGCCACGAAACCCGGGAGGACGCCGCTCTATTGGCCAGTGGGGATTACATGCATACCTGGACGGATGAGCCCCCGCTTCCCCTCATGGCTCCCTGGGGCGACGAACCGGTCAATTTTCTCCGCGATGTGCAGCCCATCCTCGATCAGCATTGCGTCCAATGCCACACCGGCCTTTTTCCCGAAGGCGGGCTGGATTTCGCCGGCGGGCTGATCGCATGGGACGAGTTCATTCCCCATTACGGCCACAACCGGGCCTTTGAGACCATTCTGAAATACAACCTTGTGAACATGTCCGCCGCGCGGGAGCATGATGCGAGCGTGACGCCGCCCTTGGCCTATGGCTCGCGGAAGAGCACCTTGCTGAACGTATTGCGCGATGCGAACCACATCGAAGACGTCTCCCTCTCCGACGAAGAACACCTCCGACTCGCCATGTGGATCGATGCCAACGCGCCCTATCACGATCGGTTCGTGAACAAGCGTAGCGATGCGCCGGTATACAATTTGCCCAAAGACGCAGCGCTGTATGAGGCTATCGAAGAGGTCCATGACCAACGTTGCGCATCGTGCCACGAACCGGAGACGATCACACGCTTGGACTGGATCAACTTGCACGACCCGGACCAAAGCCTGTTCCTGGCTGCGCCATTGGCGTCCGCCGCGGGAGGACTCGAACGCTGCGACGCTGTGGTCTACGCCGACACCGACGATCCAGACTATGCATCTCTTCGCGAACTGGTGAGAGGAGCTGTCATCCGCGCCTGGGAGGAGCCCCGCCGCGACCTGATTTCCCTTACGCCGCCGGATCTGTCCGGAATAACACGACAGGAGACGGCGTCCATCGAACGGTAACCATCAGACTGAAGCTACCCCGGCGGAACGGGCAACTGTTCCGCCGGTTGCATGTTATGCCTTCCCGTCAATCCAATGCGTAGCGTTCGGTGACTCTGTCCTTCCAGTACCATTCCATCAGGTCGCCTTCGGCTTTCCACAGTTCGTCGAACATGGCCCGGATGCGGTCCAAGGAGAGCAAGGAGGCCACGTTCGGGTCAAGCGACACGGCGTAGAACGCTTTCTCCTTGTTTTTTTCGAGTAGGGACTCGACGGTCAGTTGCACGCAAGTGGCGTTGTTGCGGTTAAGCCCGGCCAGGTGGGTAGGCAAGTCGCCGACAACGGATGGATTGATGCCATGGCGGTCGGCAAAACAGGGCACTTCGACGCAAAGATCGGTTGGCAGGTTCGGGATGAGCGCGTCGTTCATGACATTGCCGTTGAACCGGAAAGGCGTATCGGTGACGATGCCTTCCATGATGCCCGAGGTGTACTCTTTTGACCGTTGCAATTCGCCGGCGATGGGCGCGTCGCCTGCGCCATCATTCAACCAGTCCCGTTTTTTCCCGAGGGTCTCGCTCACAGCGGCCCGGGGTTCCAGGTAATACTGGGCCATCAGGTCGGCATTGCGTCGGAAGTAGGGCATGTACTCCGAGTCATGATGGTTGCTCTCGGTGGGAAAATAGCCGAAAGTTCGCATGATGGCGATGCGTACGGCCTCGCGTTTCAGAAAGGTCTGCTGCTCTTCGGTTTGCGGTTTGTCCAAGGTGGCGCGTAACAACGGATAGAGGTCTTCGCCGGTGTCCGCTCGTTTCAACTCGAGGAACCACGCGAGATGGTTGATGCCTGCCACCTTGTAAGTCAGGGCGTCCTCCGCGATGCCCAGGAAATGACTGAGTTGGTGGCCGGTCTCCTGTACGCCGTGACAAATGCCCACGTTTTTAATGCCCGTAGCCATCGAATGCATCATGACCAGGCCGGCCATGGGATTGGTGTGATTGAGCAGATAGGCATCGGGGCAATAGCGCTCGATATCGCGGCAGATCTGTAGATGAACGGGGGCCGTCCGCAAGAGGCGAAATACTGCGCCCACGGAATACGTATCGGCGACGGTCTGTTCGATACCATACTTGCGCGGAATCTCGATCTCCACATTGTAGGGGAACCCATAATAGGCTCCCCCGCCTACCGACACCGAAGTAATAACAAAGTCGCATCCGGGGAGAAGCTTGGTCCGGTCTGTATCGCTCTCCAGCTTCGTAGGGAGCTTGTATTTGTCGATGGTGTTCTGCACGTACCGGGTAACTTTTTCCAGCCGCCCCTCATGGAGGTCGCACAAACAAATTGTCGACTCGCGCAAAGCTTCCCGCGACATGATGTCCACGCTCAATCGACTGCCAAATCCACTCCCCGCTCCAATAATTGCGATCTTCATGTGCATCCCCTATGATGTTGGTCCATTATGCCTAGCCTTCCATCACCGGCCATTTGAATGTGGACGTGATATCGACCCGTTTCCCCTCGGCTTGCGATTGGCGCGCGGCCTGCATGATCTCGACAACATGAAGCGCATGCTCGGGTGTGAATAACGGTTCCTTACCGGTGGCCAGGCACTCCGCTGCAAGCGACGCGCCGCATTCCCAAGCATACCCCTTCGTATCGTCGGCATGGCGTTCAAGGCGCGGGGAGGCGCTCGTGGCCAAGTCTACGCCATGGGGCGCCCAGTCGTACCCGGCAAGGAGCATTTGTCCCCCGGTTCCGATGATGTCGATAGTATGATGATCCTGATGCGTATGGTCGTGTTCGTGGGGCGTAAAGTAGTTGAACCCGCACTGTACATGAGACAAGATGCCGTTTCCGTGATCGACTAGCACCATGGCATTATCTTCGGCGGTCACCTCGATTTCGCCTTTCCCATGGATGGCCCGTTGCTGCGTAATAATACTGGTCATAGCGGTGACCGCCCGGGCCGGACCAAGGAGACCGGTTAGGTAGGTTAGGTTGTAGACACCCAGATCGGGCAGGCTGCCGCCGCCTTCCGTGTAGAAAAACTCCGCCCAGTTGGGACCAAGATGCCCATAAATTCCATGAGCCGCCGAGATGGCGCCCAGTTTACCCGCGGCGAGGGTCTGCGCCATAAAAGCAAACTGTGGACTCTGCACCACGGTGGGAGCGCCCCAAAGACGGAGGTTTTCGCGCAGGGCCAGGGCGAGCAGTTCCTGACCGGCGGCCAACGAGTTGGCCAGGGGCTTTTCGCTGAAAACGTGTTTTCCGGCCTCAAGGGCTTGTCGGTTCAGGCGTTCATGCTCCTGCATATCGGTCAGGTTGACAAGCAGTTCAAACGGCTCCCCTGCAAGCATCTCGTCGATATGCGGATACGCATGAGCGATGGACAGCTGGTCGGCGGCTCGCTGAGCCCGTTCGGGAATGATGTCGCATGTACTCACTATCTCCACAAAAGGACATGCCGACAAATGGGGCAGGTACATACGCGCCACGCTGCCACACCCGATGACACCGACTTTGATCTTCCGTGTTGCGGTGTTTGACCCCGCCGCATGAAGGGCCAAGGGAGCTGCAGCCAATGCCGCACCGACCAATGCGCTGTTCATAAAAAAACGCCGTCTGTTGATTCCTGAAGGAGGATGCATTGGGTGGACTCCTATTCCATTCTTCCGTTGTTGGTTCCTGCGCTACGACAAA